>JAIDUY010000381.1 GCA_029059965.1 Muribaculaceae bacterium | reverse complement strand
ACCAACGACCTCAATCCCGAGTACCGCTACGACGCTGCCGTCGAGGACCCTTACCGCATGAAGCGCAAGATTGTGCGCGGAGGCTCGTGGAAGGACGTGGCCCACAACGTGCGATCCGACCTGCGCATGTGGGAATATCAGAATGAACAGCGCTCATACATCGGCTTCCGCTGTGTGCGCACCCAGATAGGCTTCGCCAAAGGCCAGAAACAGCCCGGCAAGCGATAAACTCCACTTTCTCTCACTCATCTCTCCAAAACCAACACGCAATGACAATGGGAAAAATTCAGACATACAAGCGGGGTATCGGCGCTTTCATCAGCAGTGAGAAAGGCCAGCGCTTCTTCAACTTCGCCTACAGTATCGGTGCCGCAGTCGTAATCTGGGGCGCGCTCTTCAAGATTCTTCATCTCCCCGGCGGCAACATGCTGCTGTCGCTCGGTATGGGTACCGAGGTGCTCATGTTCCTCCTGACGGCATTCGACCGTCCGCCAAAAGAATACGAATGGGAGAAGGTCTACCCCGCTCTCCGCGACGGCGAGGAAGCCGCACAGGCTTCCGTGGCCGACACCCCCACCGTGAGCGTGGCTCATGCCCGACGCGCCGCAGGCATTCCCGACGGCATCGAGCTCTCCGAGAACGACTCACGCTCCCTCTCCGAAAGCATCTCCAAGATGGCGGCGGCCGCCGACCAGCTCTCGCGCATGGCCGAGCTCACAACAGCCACTCAGCAGTACCTCGACGGCATCGGTGCCATCGCTGCCGACATGCAGCAGCTACACGCCACCACCGCAGCCCTCAACGAAGTATCGGCCACTCTGCTCTCCAGCTACCGCGCCATAACCGAGAATTCCGCCGCCATATCGGCAAGCTCCGAAGGCTACGTAACACAGATGACCGAACTCCACCGCAACATCTCCGGCCTCAACACCATCTATGAGCTCCAGCTCCGCAGCGTATCGTCGCAGATTGATTCTATCGACCGCGTCAACCGCGGCATAAAGGACATCCGCGACATGTACGAGAAGAGCGCCACACAGAGCGCACGCTACTGCGAGGAGACCGAGCGCATGGCTCGCTATATGCAGCAGCTCAACGCCGTGTACGAGAAGATGATTACCGCGATGACTATCAACATGTACCGTCCCGGCATGACTCCTCCCGGTCTCGACGGCATCCCCGTCAAGCCCGAGCACCACAACGCTCCCGCCGAACCCGAAGCCCAGGTACGTCCCTAATATCACAGACCAAGCACACTCATGGGAGCAAACACCAACAGAATGTCGCCCCGTCAGAAGATGATCAACCTGATGTACATCGTTCTGACGGCGATGCTCGCGCTCAACGTCAGCAGCGACGTACTGGACGGCTTCACGCAGGTCCACGACGGTCTGCGGCGCTCCAACGCCAATGTTGACCAGCGCAACAGCACCATCTACCGTCAGCTTCAGAGCCTGGCCGAGCAGAACCCCGACAAGGGTGGCACATGGCTCGACAAGGCTACCGCCGTGCGCTCGGCGACACGCGACATATACCTCTACGTGGATACCCTCAAGCGCCAGATCGTGCAGAAAGCCGACGGCGACAACGGCGATCCCGACAATATCCTCAACCGCGACGACCTCGAAAGCGCCGCCGTCGTGATGCTCAACCCCGGCAATTCCCGCGGACGCATCCTGCGCGAACGCATCGACAACTACCGCGACTATGTGTTGTCCATGATTCCGGACAGCGTGCAGCGCGGCAACATCTCGGAAGCCCTTTCGACCGACCAGGTAACCCGTCGCGGCACGCTCGCACCGCAGCTGTGGGAGGAAAGCCGATTCGACCAACAGCCCGTTGTGGCCGCGGTCACCATCCTTTCCAAGCTCCAGAACGACATCCTCTACGCCGAAGGCGAGGTGCTGTCGTCGCTTCTGAGCCAGGTTGACGCGGGCGACCTCCGTGTCAACGAGCTCAACGCCTATGTCCTTCCGGCCAGCCGCCTTGTCATGCGCGGCGGCAAATACTCGGCCAACATCGTGCTCGCCGCCGTCGACACCACCCAGCGTCCGCGCGTCTACATCAACGGCAACCTGCTCGAGAACGGCAGCGGCCTCTACGAAGTACCCACCGGCTCCACCGGCACTTTCACCTACGACGGCTATCTTGAAGTCAACAACGGCGACGGCTCCACCACACGCCGCGACTTCACCTCCAGCTATACCGTCATCGAGCCTATGGCCACTGTATCGGCGACGATGATGAACGTCCTCTACGCCGGCATCGACAACCCCGTCGGCATCTCAGTGCCAGGCGTTGCCATGGGCGACATTTCCGCCTCGATGACCAACGGCAGCCTCGTACGCAACGGCGACTCCTGGGTGGCCCGTCCCGAGCGCGTCGGAGCTGACGCCGTAGTGACCGTCAACGCCAACATGGACGGACGCTCCGTCACCATGGCCACTACGACATTCCGCGTGCGCCGTCTGCCCGACCCCACCCCCTACATCGCCTACACCGACGCACAGGGCAACGTGGAGCACTACCGCGGCGGCCGCCCCATTCAGAAAGCCGTTCTGTTAAGTGCACAGACCCTTCAGGCAGCCATCGACGACGGACTGCTCGACACCCCCTTCGAGGTGCAGAGCTTCGAGACCGTCATGTTCGACTCGATGGGCAACGCCATCACCGACATCAGCAACGGCGCGGCCTTCTCGCCCGGACAGAAACAGAAAATACAGCGTCTGAGCCGCGGCAAGCGCTTCTACATCTCGCGCATCCGCGCCAAAGGCCCCGACGGCACAACCCGTGACCTCTCTCCCATGGAAGTCATCGTAAATTAGAATATCCGCACCAATGAATATGCACTCCATTTTCCGCACCACAATACTTGCCTTAGTGCTCGGCGCGACCGCCGCAGGCGCAATGGCCCAGGACGATAGCCGAGGCGTGGTACGCCGCCGCGACAGCGACCGCAACGCCCAGCAGGCAGGCACTCCCGCCGTCACCGAGAGGATGCAGAACTTCTTCGGCGAGTCCAACAGCTCCATCACCGATGCCGACCGCCAGTGGATGCGAATCATCTACCGCTCCATCGACCTCGAGAAAGACCGCAACGCCGCGCTCTATTTCCCCGAGGAGCCGGTCGAGGGTCAGGAGAATCTCTTCCGCATCATTCTGCGGCTTGTGGCCGGAGGCAACATACCCGCCTACGAATACCTCGACGGCCGTGAGATTTTCACCGACCAATACAAGGTCAAGGCTCGCGAAGTGCTCGACCGTTTCTATATCCCCTACACCGAAGCCCGCGGTTCGTCCGAGCGCAATCCCCGCTTCAATATCGACGAGAACGACGTGCCCACCAACGAGGTACTCTCCTACTTCGTCATCGAGCGCTGGGAGTTCGACACCCGCAACAACCGCCTGCGTCCCGTTGTCGAGGCCATCTGCCCCGTACTCCACCGCACCGGCGACTTCGGCGGCGACGCCCTGAAGTATCCCATGTTCTGGATTCGCTTCTCGGACCTGCGTCCACACCTTGCCAACCAGACCATCTTCGTCGACGACGACAACAACCTGCCCACCTGCACCTACGACGATTTCTTCACCCTCAATCTCTACGAGGGCGACATTTACAAGACCCGCAACCTCAAGAACCGCTCGCTGGCACAGATGCACCCGGACCCCGACAATCTGCGTCGCGCTCAGGACAGCATCCAGGCCCGTCTGGACAGCTTCGAGAACAAGCTGTGGGTTCCCTCTCGCGAGGAGATAATCGCCGCTCGCGAGGCTCGCGAGGCACTCGCCGCAGGCCGCACCGACAGCACCGCCGTCGAGGCCGCCTCAACTCCCGCCACTTCCAACACGCGCGCCACACGCCGCTCGCCCAAGCGCTCGTCCAAGAAAGTGAAGGAGCCCAAACGCCAGTCGTCGGGTTCGTCGAGCGCCACACGCAGCGTCCGCCGCACTCGCCGCTGATAACAAGTCAAATCTAATCCCCTCCATATGTAGCTATGAAGCGTAGTCTCGTAGCACTCGCCCTGGGCACCTTCGCCCTGGGCATCGCGGAGTTCACAATGATGGGCATCCTCAGCGATGTGGCCCGTGATCTCGACATCAGCGTACCCACCGCCGGACACCTCATCTCCGCATATGCCCTTGGAGTCGCCGTTGGCGCTCCGGGGCTTATTTTTTTGCGTCGCCTGCCACTGCACAGGCTCATGATGCTGCTGGCTGCCGTAATAGCGGTCGGCAATGCCTGCGTGGCCCTGTCGCCGGGCTTCGGCACCATGCTCTGCGCACGCTTCCTCGCCGGCCTGCCCCACGGCGCTTTCTTCGGCGCGGGCTCCATCGTGGCCACCCGTCTTTCGCCCGGCAAGGGGGCATCGGCCGTGGCCGTCATGGTCGGCGGCATGACTGTCGCCAATGTCGTCGGCACGCCCTCGGCGACCTTTGTATCGAATGTCCTGAGTTGGCGCATAGCCTTCGGCATTGTCTCGCTCATCGGACTTCTCGCCCTCGTCGCCATACGCCTGTGGGTGCCGAAGATGGACGCCCTGCCCGACACCGGCATCCGCGGCCAGTTCCGCTTCCTCGGCAAGGCCGCCCCATGGCTCATCTACGCCGGCGTCTTCTTCGGACAGGCGTCGGTCTACTGCTGGTTCAGCTATCTCGAACCTGTCATGACCAATGTGACACACTTCACCATGGACGACATGACATGGATTATGGTACTGGCGGGAACGGGCATGGTGGCAGGCAACTTCCTTGCAGGCCGCATGGCCGACAGGCACCACCCCTCGCTCGTGTCGGGACTCATCACGGCCGCCGTCGTTCCCGTCATGGTGACCATCTATTTCTGCGCGCCCTTCCGGGTGCCGTCCGTGGCTCTGATGATGCTGGCCACGGCCTGCCTGTTCGGCCTCGGAGGCCCCGCCCAGTTCATGATAGTCCGTTTCAGCAAGGGCGGCGAAATGCTCGGAGGTGCCGGAATACAGATTGCCTTCAACGTGTCGAACGCCGTAGCCGCAGCCATAGGCGGTGCCGCAATACGCGGCGGGATGGGTTGGGAGGCTCCGGCCCTGCTCGGCATCCCGCTGGCTGCCGTAGGCGCGGCGTCATTCCTCATTCTGTACCGTCTATACCGTAATCAGGGCGCCTGAGCGAGCCGTAAAGACAAGCCGGATTGTATATCTCGGTTTTTTTTGCTAATTTTGGCCAAGAAATTGACAATAGATGAAACAACACGGACTCCTGCAGCGCATATTACTTATTCTGACGATTTTCGCCGGCACATTTGTGTCTATGGCACAGGTCAATACCGACCAGGTCATGCGTATCGGACAGAACGCGCTGTACTTCGAGGACTACATGCTTTCCATCCAGTACTTCAATCAGGCCATAGCCGCCAAGCCCTATCTGGCGCAGCCCTACTTCCTGCGCTCCGTGGCCAAAATCAATCTGGATGACTTCACCGGCGCCGAGGCCGACGCCACGAAAGCCATAGAACTCAACCCCTTCCTCACCGACGCCTACGAAGTGCGCGGCGTGGCCCGTCAGAACCGCGGCCGCAACCGCCTTGCCATCGAGGACTATGAGCAGGCGCTGAAGCTGCTGCCCCGCAACCGCCAGCTGCTGTTCAACAAGGCTCTCGCACAGACCGAGGTGCGCGATTTTGAAGGCGCCGCCGCGACCTATGCCGAGCTGCTGCGCTACTACCCCAACTTCGACAATGGCTTCCTCGGCCGCGCCCGGCTCTACCTCGCGAGCGGCGACACCCTCGCCGCAACGGCCGACATCGACCGGGCCATCGAGCTCGACGACCGCGACGCCAACGCATACATCATGCGCGCCGACATCGCCATCAATTCGGCCCGCGACTATGCCGGGGCGCTCGAAGACATCGACAAGGCAATACGCCTGCAGCCGACAATGGCCGGTCTCTACATCAACCGCGCCTTCCTTCGCTACAATCTCGACTCCTACAACGGCGCCATGGCCGACTACGACTATGCCCTGACCCTCGACCCGCTCAACAAGGTCGCCCTGTTCAACCGCGCCCTGCTGCTGGCCGAGGTCAGCGCAAACGACCTCGCCCTCGACGACTTCAACCGCGTGCTCGACCTCGACCCCGACGACTACCGCGCTATCTTCAACCGAGCACAGATTCATAAGGCCAAGGGCAACTACGAAGCCGCCATGGCCGACATCAACCGCGTGGCCGAGCGATTCCCCGACTTCCCCGGCGCCATCTACTTCCGCGGCAGTCTTAACCAGGCGATGGGGCGTCTGGTCGCAGCCGAGAACGACTACCGCCGTGCCAACGAAATGGCTCGCGCGCTGCGTCCCGAGGATTACAGCGACGAGGATAACGGCAACGCCACAGCCGCCGGCAGTGACAACGGCGACCGGAACGAAGACGAGATACCCGAGGAACTGGCCGGAAAACGCTTCCGGACGCTACTCACCGTGGACGACAACGCCGAGATTCGCCGCGAGTATAACAACAGCGCCATCCGCGGACGTGTGCAGGACCGCACGATGAACATCGAAATCGAGCCGATGATGATGCTGTCCTTCTACTCCTCGCCCACGGAGCTGCGCCCGGCATCGCTCTACATACGCGAGGTCGACGACCTCAACGCCACCCGCATGCTGCGCTTCCTCCTGATGGTGACAAACGCCGTGCCCACAATCGACGAGAGCACCGCGGCACGCCACTTCCAGAGCATCGAGTACTACAACAGCTACCTCTCCACACACACCGGACGGCCTGTCGACTATATCGGACGCGCACTCGACTTCATCACCGTGCGCGACTATCTCAACGCCGAGCGCGACGCCGGCCGGGCCCTCGAGCTGGCGCCCGACCTCGCCATAGCCTACATGATTCGCGCCCAGGCACGCTACGGACGCTATCTGCTCGAACGCGACGGACGCAGCGACAATGCCGCCGGCGACGCGATGACCCGTCTGTCGCTTGCCCGCAGCGCCCTCGACCAGGTGGCCGCCGACCTCGACAGTGCCACCACGCTGTCGCCCGCAACCGCCGTGCTGTGGTACAACAAAGGCAACGTCCTGTTCGAAAGCGGCGACGCCGAGGATGCCATCGCGGCCTACACGCGCGCCATCGAACTCAAGGCAGACTTCGGCGAGGCTTACTTTAACCGCGGCTACATGCACCTTCAGCAGGGACATCAGAGCGACGGCATCGCCGATCTGAGCAAGGCCGGCGAACTGGGCATCATACCCGCCTACAACCTCATCAAACGACTTACACGTTAGCACATGGCAAAAGAATGCAGGAAACGCGCCGCCCTGTTCGACCTCGACGGCGTTCTCATTGATACCGAGCCCGTCTATACACGAATCTGGAACGACATCGACGAGGTATTCCCCACCGGTGTCGACGGCTTCGCCCTCAGAATCAAGGGCACTACCCTGCCGAACATCCTCGGCACCTACTTCCCCGACCCCGACACGCAGGACGGCGTGCGGCGCATGCTCGCCCGCAGCGAGGAGACGATGGAGTACCCCCTCTTCGACGGCGTCATGACCTTCCTGAACGAATTAAAGGCCGCAGGAATCCCGGCGGCCATAGTCACCAGCAGCGGCGACGCTAAGATGGAAAGACTGTTCGGGGCTGTGCCCGGCTTCCGCGAGTGCTTCGCCGATGTCATCACCGACTCGCGCGTAAGCCGCTCCAAGCCCGACCCCGAGGGCTATATCCTCGGAGCCCGCGCACTCGGCGCGGAACCCTGCGACTGCTTCGTGTTCGAGGACTCGTTCAACGGTCTTCGTGCCGGACGGGCCTCGGGAGCCACGGTGATAGCGCTGTCCACGTCAAATCCGCGCGAGTCCCTTGAGGAACTCGCCGATGCCGTCATCGACGGCTTCACGGATTTCGACGTAGAGGCTATGCTCGCTATCAGCAAGCTTTAAAGCTCATATCCAAGCCCTTGACGGAGTGCGTAAGCGCTCCGACGCTGACGAAGTCGACACCGGCCTCGCCATAGGCGCGCAATGTGTCGATGGTAATGCCGCCGCTGGACTCGATTTCCACACCGGGGGCTTCGCTGCGTATCAGCTTCACGGCCTCGGCGGTGCGTGCGGGAGTGAAATTATCGAGCATGATGCGGTCCACACCGGCGGCGATGGCCTGACGGATTTCGTCGGTATTGCGCACCTCCACCTCAATCTTAAGGTTCTTGCCCTTCTCGCGGCAGTATTCCTTGGCGCGGCTCACGGCCTTGTCGATGCCGCCGGCGAAGTCGACGTGGTTGTCCTTGATAAGAATCATGTCGAACAGACCGATGCGGTGGTTGCAGCCTCCGCCGATTTTCACGGCTTCCTTTTCGAGCATACGCAGGCCGGGAGTGGTCTTGCGGGTATCGAGCACCTTGCAGTCAAGGCCTTCGAGGCGGCTCTGGTAACGGTCGGTGGTGGTGGCTATGCCGCTCATGCGCTGCATGATGTTCAGCATGGTGCGTTCGGCCATCAGCAGCGAGCGCACGGGACCCTCGACAACGAAGGCGATGTCGCCGGGACGTACACGGGCGCCGTCGCCTATGCTGACGGTCATCTTGAGCGAGGGGTCGAGTTTGGCGAATACCTTGCGTGCAATCTCGACGCCGGCGAGGATACCCTCCTCCTTGACAAGGAGATGCTGGCGCCCCATGGCGTCGGCAGGGATGGTGCTGAGTGTGGTATGGTCGCCGTCGCCTATGTCTTCGGCGAATGCCAGCTCGAGGAGCTGGTGGATGAGTTCGTGTTTGGGTTTGATCTGGACGGTGGTT
>JAIDUY010000380.1 GCA_029059965.1 Muribaculaceae bacterium | reverse complement strand
GCATCAACACAATCTATTATCACGTGCGTGCCCACTGCGACGCTACATACGCCTCAAGCTACGAGCCCTATGCCGCGGCTGTGGCCGGCACACGCGGCGGCACTCCCGCCTACGACCCCTTCGGCTACCTCGTCGAATGCGCCCACAAGCACGGCATCGAGGTCTACGCGTGGGTAAATCCCTACCGCTACTCCCAGGGCGGCAACTACGGCGAAGGCGAGCGCAACTACGAAAACTCACACCCCGAGTGGCTGCTCAGCTCCTCAAAGCAGTCTATCCTCAACCCCGGCCTGCCCGAGGTGCGTCAGCGTATCATCGACATCTGTTCCGAAATCGCCACCAACTACGATATCGACGGCATGATTTTCGACGACTACTTCTACCACAGCTCAATCGGCCTCGAGGCCGATGCCGCGCTGTGGCAGGCCTACAAGGCCGCAGACGGTAAGCTCGACCAGGCCTCGTGGCGACGTGAAAACGTCAATATGATGGTCGAGGGCGTACGCGACGCCGTCAAGGCCGCACGACCCTATGCTGTGTTCGCTATCGGTCCCGCCGGACGAATCTCGCCCGACGACATCGCCGACTACGGTCTGCCCGCAGGCCCCTACGGCGACATGAACTATACAGGCCTCTATGCCGACCCCGTCAAGTGGCTCTCCAATGGCTGGCTCGACTTCCTCTCGCCCCAGATCTACTGGCACGAATACTTCGACAAGCTCACCGAATGGTACTCCATGGTCGTGCCACACTTCGGACGCCATCTCTACACCAGCGTCGACTGCAGCCGCCTGGCTTCGGGCAAGGCAGCCGAATATCTGCGCCAGATTGACTTCATGCGCTCGCACGTGCGTCCCAACGAGAGCGGCGTGGTCTTCTTCGACCTCGGCGCCTACCTCAACTACGGCGAGCGCATCGACGGCAAGCGCAAGACCTTCGGCGACATCCTCCACGACGAGACATTCCCCTACACGGCCCTCGCTCCCATGCACCCCTGGCGCGGCGTACGCACCGACTACTACGTCGGCACCGTCACCCGCAGCGGCGAGAAAATCAGCTGGTCCCAGGCTTCGTCAGCAGCCGAGTCGCACCGCTACGCCGTCTACGCCATTCCCGGCGAGATGAGCAGCGCCGACTTCGCCTTCCAGCCCGAATACCTCAAGGCCGTCACCTACAGCGAGGAGTATGACATCAGCGCCGACGCCTCCGCGACCTACGGCGTGGCCGTCTACGACCGCTACGGACGCCTGCACGCCTTCCGCTTCGAGGGTACGCAGCAACTCGCCGACGGTGTGGCTCCCTCTGCCCTCGTGCCCTCTGCCGGAGGCCCCGCACCCTTCCTCTGCGACCTGGCATGGACACATCCCGGCAAGGCCCGCTACCTCGTCGAGATAGCCACCGACGCCGCGTTCACCGACATCATCGGCATGGCCGAGACCACCGACAAGCGCATAGCCTCGAGCCATATCGCCGACCTCGAGACCGGCGCTGAATACTGGTGGCGCGTCGTGGCCTACGCCCCCGACCACACCACAGTGCAGAGCGAACCCGCATCTTTCGTGGCCTCCAAGGTCAGCATCACTTCGCCCGCAGCAGGCGACAGCGACTGCGCCCTGCAGCCCGTCATCTCATGGACGGCGGCAGACGAAGGCGCTACCTACACCGTCGAACTTGCCACTTCGACCTCGTTCGACAACATCGTATTCACCGGAACAAGCACCGCGACCACGCTCACAGTGCCCGCCCGCACCCTCGTCTCCGGCAAGCAGTACTTTGCCCGCGTCACCGCCACCCGCGGCGACGTCTCCGGCACCAGCGACGTCCGTGCCTTCGCCACGGCCGACCGCACCGACTATGCCGCTCCCGTGCTCCTCAATCCCGCTGCCGACGGCCAGGTGGTGAATACCAACGACACCTTCGCCGTCGAAGCCTGGGAGGGCCTTACGAGCGTCACCGTCGAAGTATCCGCTTCGCAGTCCTTCCCCGTCCGCAGCAGCTTCCGCGGACTGCTGTCCAACTTCGCCACCGAGACAGTCCCCGCAGGCGAGGTGCGCATATCCTCGAAGAACCTCACCGCCGGCACGACCTACTACGTCCGCGCCCGCGGCGCTTACAGCCTCCAGGGCTCCAACGCGCTGTCCTATACCGAGTATAGCCCCGTACGCAGCTTTGTCTACTCCGGAGAGGCCGGTCTGACGGCTCCCGAAGCAGCGGCCGACCCCTATGTCGATGCCGCCGGCGTGCTACGCCTCGCAAGCTCCGCCGACGTCGAAGTGTTCGACATCGCCGGGCGTGCGGCACTCTCCGCCGCAGCCTGCACCGAGCTCGACATGAGCGCATTGCCCGCCGGATGCTACATCATCCGCGTACATGGCGCGAACATTAGCACCCTCAAATGGGTTAAGTAAGTAATCGTATCCCCAAGGCGCGGCTTCCGCCCCCCCGGAAGCCGCGCCTCTACATAACCGGCATAAACTGTTATTTCATTTTCATGAAATCAATTATATCGAGCTTTTTCGCATTGTTCCTCTTGCTCGCCGCAGCCTGCTCCGAAGCGGGCCGCGACTACGACAGCGCCCTGTGCGAGTCGCTTGCCGTCAAGGTCGAGCGTCACGACAGCATCACCCAGAAGGACTACAGGCAGATGATAGAGCAGAGCGAGCAGATTCTCGGCTACCTCGTCGGACGCAGCGAGCATCTCACCGAGATGCCGGCCGACGAGCGCTATCATGCATATCGCGAACTCCTTGCCGACCCGCAGTACATGGAGCGTTTCAGCTACCTCTTCACCCTCGGCTCCGCCCTCTACGACGCCGAAGTGACCGGCCGCCTCGACAATAAAAACCGCGAGGCCTACGACAAGCTCGACGAATACAACGAACGCTTCTCAGCCATCTCCGACCGCCTCTGAGGCATAGGAACATAAACGACGCAAGGCGAAGAAACCGCGCGGTTTCTTCGCCTTGTCCGTTATTTGGCGGGGAATGATTGTCAGAGGAATGCCGCCATGACAATGCTGGGCAGGGCGCCGAGGGCGATGGAAATCATAATCATCCATGCCGTGAATTCCGAAGCCTTCTTTGCTCCGTCGACGTTGCCCTTGTTGTAGCGGTTCATCACCATGATGGAGCCGATGAGGGCGGCCAGGGCGAAGGGCGAGCAGCACAGCACAAGCAGGAGCACCGACCACACCATGTAGGTGTCGGGGCAGGGCTCGACGGGCTGCTGCATGGGCGCCACGGGGGCGCCAGGGTAGTACTGCGGCATCTCCGGCGCGGGAGCGGCGGCGTAGTCCGACGGCACGAAGGGCGGTGCCACGGGGGCGGCGGGCTGTGAGGGTTCCTCGTCGGAGGGCTCGTTCGCGCAGCCGCAGGCTTCGAAGTCGGCGCTGTCGTCGGCCTTTACCTCGTGAGTCACCACATCGCACATGTCGGTGGCCTCGTCGCTCTGATTGTCGGCGTACACCCTGTGGGTATCGACCGCATCGTCTGTAGCCACATCCTGCGGGCTGTCAGGCTGTTCCTGAACGGCAAAAGTCCGGGTCTCGGCTTCGAGCGAGCCGTCGAAAAGCGGACGGAGCTCCTCGAGGGTCCCTGCGG
The DNA here is from genome assembly GCA_029059965.1 of Muribaculaceae bacterium. Classification (GTDB taxonomy): domain Bacteria; phylum Bacteroidota; class Bacteroidia; order Bacteroidales; family Muribaculaceae; genus CAG-873. The sequence goes on along the minus strand of JAIDUY010000380.1, from coordinate 12,015 downwards.
GATACCACTTGGGGAGGCCGGCGAACCATACCTTGGTTTCGGGGGTGACGGGCTTGTCGAGCAGTTCTTCGAGAGTGAAAGGTCCCTGCTGGCAGCCGTCGGTATAAATCCAGATTTTCATTGTTGGCGTGATAGCTGATTGATGGATGTGGTGCGGTGCGGGCGGCGTGGTGCTGCACAGGCTCGTGCCTGTGCGGCATCCGTATGCCCGTCAGAGTTTCAGAAATGTTTTACCTCGTGGCCTGCGATGGAGCTCAGCAGGTTGTTGGCCAGACGGCTGGCGCCGAGGCGGAAGTATTCGTTTGTCAGCCAGTCCTTGCCGAGAACTTCCTTGATGACAGTGTAGTACTGCACGGCATCCTCGGTGGTGGCCACGCCGCCGGCGGCCTTGAAGCCCACGCGGCGTCCGGTCTTTTCGTAGTATTCCTTGATGGTCTGGGCCATGATGTAGGCTGCTTCGAGACTTGCGCCGGGATATTCCTTGCCGGTGGAAGTCTTCAGGAAGTCGGCGCCGCTGTAGAGCGACAGGATGGAGGCCAGCTTGATGTTGTGGGCGGTGCGCAGGGCGCCGGACTCGAGGATGACCTTGAGCCGGCCGTCGCGTGTAGCCTCCTTCTGTTCGGCGATTTCGTCGCAGAGGCTCTCGTAGTCCCTGTCGAAGAAGTAGCCCAGGTTGAGCACGATGTCGATTTCGTCGGCACCGTTGGCCACTGCCAGCGAAGTCTCGGCGATTTTGATTTCCTCGAAAGTCTGCGACGAGGGGAAGCCGCCGCTTACGCAGGCGATTTTCACTCCGCTCACTTCGAGCACGGTGCGTACCACTGCCGCGAAGTTGGGATAGACGCAGATGGCGGCCACGTTGGGCAGCGAGGGGAAGAGCTCCTCGAAGGTATTGACGGCCTCGGTGAAGCGTGCCACGCTCTCGGGCGAGTCGGTGCTCTTGAGGGTGGTCAGGTCGATGGTGTTGAAGAGGAACTTGTAGACCTCGGTGTTGTTGTTCTCGTCGAAGTGTTCGTCAAGAATCTTCTTGACGGCCTCGGCGACAGCCTTGTCGTCCTCGGTCACTTTGCTGGCGGCGATAGCCTGTGCGTATTTGTCGGGCATCTGTGCCTCGCTTTCATTCATTTCTTTGTCTTGGCTCATGATGTTTCTATGTCAGTTGTTTGGTTTGTCGTTAAGTTTCGGATTGAGGCGATGCCTCTCAGAGTCACGAACGTTTTTCTTGGCAATATTGTTGCGGAAGGCGTTCTCGAGGTCCACGCCGTGCTGGTTGGCTATTGCGCACATCACCCACAGCACGTCGGCCAGCTCGTCGCCCAGGTCGAGGCGCTCGCCTGTCTTGGCCGACTGTTCGCCGTCGGTACGGGCTATCACGCGGGCCACCTCGCCGACCTCCTCGGCCAGAACGGCCATGTTGGTGAGCGGGTCGAAGTAGCGCACGCCCGTGGTGCGAATCCACTCGTCGACGGCCTTCTGGATTTCTTTAAGTGTCAAAGGCTCTTTCGATGCGTCCATAGTGCAAATATAGCGTTATTTTTGCTAACTTTGCACTAAATATCCACCGACAATGAAAAATATCCGCAATTTTTGCATTATCGCCCATATCGACCACGGCAAAAGTACCCTTGCCGACCGTCTGCTCGAGTACACAGGCACCATCGCCGCCAAGGACATGGAGGCCCAGGTGCTCGACGACATGGACCTCGAGCGTGAGCGCGGCATCACCATCAAGAGCCACGCCATACAGATGGACTACACCCTCAACGGCGAGCGATATACGCTCAACCTGATCGACACCCCGGGACATGTGGACTTTTCCTACGAAGTGTCGCGTTCCATCGCCGCGTGCGAGGGCGCTCTGCTCATAGTCGACGCAAGCCAGGGCATTCAGGCCCAGACCATCTCAAACCTCTACATGGCCATCGACAACGACCTCGAGATTATCCCCGTAATCAACAAGGTCGACCTCGACTCCGCCAAGCCCGAGGAAGTCGAGGACCAGATTGTCGATCTCCTCGGTTGCAAGCGCGAGGAGATTATCCGCGCCAGCGGCAAGACCGGCATCGGCATCCCCGAAATCCTGGAGGCCATCATCGACCGCATACCCGCACCCGTAGGCGACCCCGACGCTCCCCTGCAGGCACTCATCTTCGACTCCGTCTTCAATCCCTTCCGCGGCATCATCGCCTACTTCAAAATCGAGAACGGAACCATACGCAAGAACGACTTCGTCAAGTTCGTGGCCACCGGCAAGGAATACCATGCCGACGAAATCGGCATCCTGCGCATGGACATGCAGCCGCGCCCCGAGCTCAGCGCCGGAAACGTGGGCTACATCATCTCCGGCATCAAGACGAGCAAGGAGGTCAAGGTCGGCGACACCATCACCCACGTCGCACGCCCCTGCGAGACCGCCATCGACGGATTCCAGGAAGTCAAGCCCATGGTATTCGCCGGCGTCTATCCCATCGAGACCGAGGACTTCGAGAACCTCCGCACCTCCCTCGAGAAGCTCCAGCTCAACGACGCCTCGCTCACATTCGTGCCCGAATCATCGGCAGCGCTCGGCTTCGGTTTCCGCTGCGGATTCCTCGGACTCCTCCACATGGAAATCATCCAGGAGCGCCTCGGCCGCGAGTTCGACATGGACGTCATCACCACCGTCCCCAACGTAAGCTACCGCGTCTACGACAAGCGCGGCGAGATGGTCGAGGTGCACAATCCCTCCGGCCTTCCCGACCCGACCCTCATCGACCACATCGAGGAACCCTATATCCGCGCCAGCATCATCACCACCGCCGAGTTCATCGGCCCCATCATGACCCTCTGCCTCGGCAAGCGCGGCGAGCTCATCAAGCAGGAGTATATCTCCGGCAACCGCATGGAGCTGACATTCGACATGCCTCTGGGCGAAATCGTAATCGACTTCTACGACAAGCTCAAGAGCATCTCCAAGGGCTACGCTTCATTCGACTACCACATCCACGACTACCGCACCAGTCAGCTGGTCAAGCTTGACATACTCCTCAACGGCGAGAGCGTCGACGCCCTCTCCACCCTCACCCATGCCGACAACGCCGTCGGCTTCGGACGACGCATGTGCGAGAAGCTCAAGGAACTCATCCCGCGTCAGCAGTTCGACATCGCCATCCAGGCTGCCATAGGCGCCAAAATCATTGCACGCGAGACAATCAAGGCCGTGCGCAAGGACGTGACAGCCAAGTGCTACGGCGGCGACATCTCCCGTAAGCGCAAGCTCCTCGAGAAGCAGAAGAAGGGCAAGAAGCGCATGAAGCAGATCGGCAGCGTCGAAGTGCCCCAGAAGGCATTCCTCGCCGTCCTCAAACTCGATTAAAAACACGAATACTCCTCTCACTCACAGCTATGGCTAAACTCCAACTGTACATCGCAAAGTCCCTCAGGGGCTACAAGAGCCTGGTCAACTTCAACCCGGCCGAGGATGTACGCCGCTTTGTGGGCGACTTCCGTCAGGCCCTCGAAGGCGTCGGCTACGATGCTGCAGCCGTCAACGTGTTCTATCTGCTCGCCTACCGCGAGAAGGGCGTGATGATTACCATCATGCGTACCATCCCCGACGGACCCGGCGACCACCTTGCCGCAACCATATTCGTGCCCGACGGGCTCGAAATCGAGCCCGAGGCCCTGTGCGATGTGCTGAATCAGGTGCGCCGACGCATCCTGGAGCCCGCAATGGACGCCAATGCCGTCGGTGAGCTGCGTGCCCTCTTCGCCGCCGACTACCCCCGGCAGTCCGAAACCCCGGCAAAAGTCAATTCCGAAGGCCGCCACTATGCCTACGCTCTCTATGGCGGCAGCGCGCCCGCCTTCGACGACTATGCCGCCGACGGGTTCTATAACCCCACCTTCGCCGACTATGCCGGCGTGCTCCTCGTCGACGCCGAGGCAGGATTTGACTGCAAGGGCATCGACCTTACCCCCGAGCGCATTTCGCCGCTCATCCCGCTGGCACCTCCCCCCGAGAGCCCCGAAGGCTTCGTGCCCCACATCTACCGCCGCACTTTCAACACACCATTCCTGGTGCCCTCCGGCGAGCCCTTGCAGATAACATGGCGCCGTGGCGGCTTCGAGAACATCGAGCAGACCGTCACCCCGGATTCAGCCGACTTCGAGGTGCCCGGACCCGACACTTCGCAGGCCGTCAAGACCATCACACCTTCGTCGTTCTACATCACTGCGCAGCGCTCGCAGGAGTCCCTGCACGACGCTGTCGTGCGCGTCAACGGATGCGAAATCAAGGGACCCGTCAACTTCACTTTCGCCGAGCTCAGCCCCGCGCAGATTGAAATCAACGCCCCGGGCTTCTTCCCCTTCTCGGGCAAGCTCGACCTCGCTTCCACCACCCAAGCCCTGGTGCAGATGAAGGAGCTGCGCAAAATCTACCGCTTCGACCTGCCCGTGTTGACGCCCGAGCCCGTCGACTCCGTCCATTTCACCATACAGACCAAGAAGGAGTTGCCATCTTGCCCTGTCGAAGGCTACGCCGTCTCCGGCGACGGCCTCGGCGAGGGCATTTCGCGCACCAATACCCTCGTCTATGTCGGCGGACGCGGACGACGTTCCATCCTCACGGCCATCGTGACAGGCATCGCCGGAATAGTGCTCGGCTTCCTTGCCGGATGGCTCACGGCTGGATTCGTCTCCGACGAGAATACCGACGTGACCATCGAGGAGGCCATGCTTGCCCAAGAGGAGCACAACGCCGCCGCCGGAGCGGCTGCTGCGGCCATATCCACCGAGACGGTAGTGATACCCGCCTCCGACAGCGACGCCGCACCCGCGCAGCCTGCCGCACCCGCCGCCACCGAAGCGCCTTCACAGGCTCCTGCCATAGTTCCCGCCGCCACTCAGTCCTACGAGGCCGCTAAGGCATACCTCGACAGCCACCGCAACTGGAACCGCAGCGAGATGGCTCAGGCCATGCCCGGACTCGAAGGCCTCTTCGACGCCATGAACGAATACCGCTTCGACGAGATAAAGACCGTATGGGCTACGCGCCTCGACGGTTCCCGTAATTTCGCCACAGTGCTGGCCGCCGTCAACGGCGCCTCCACCAAGCGCGACCCCCGCACAGGTGCCCATGCCCCCAAATACAACCGCGACGGCGACAACGTAATCGGCTGGCGCGGCTACACCTACTGGGTCGATCCCTGATTGTTACCAAGAGATTTGTCTAAAATTCAACACGAAACACATATGAAACGAGTGACAATAGCCGCAGCAGCGCTCCTTGCCATGACCTTCGCCGATGCCGCATCCACAGTGCGCGGCATCTCGGCCGACGGTCGCGCCGTCGAGGCAGTGCAGCTCACGCCCAACATCGTCAAAGTCACCAATACCCCGCTCGACCAGAGCGCTCCCGCATCGCAGACTGTCATCGAGCCCGCGGCAGCCGACTTTGTCGATTCGCCCCTCAAGATTGAGATAGACCCCACGGGCGTCCTCACCATCACCGACGCCGTCAACGGTGTATGGATGCGCGACAGCGGAGAACGCCGCATCGAGTCGGGCGACTACACCATCGAGCTGACTACAAACGGCCGCGGCTCTTTCTACGGCGGCGGCGAGCGCGGACACAGCTCCAACCTGCGCGGCAACAAGCTCGTCAACTACAACCGTCAGAATTACGGCTACACCGGCTCCGATTCCCGCATCAGCCAGATGAACATCACCATGCCGCTGGTGCTCTCCAGCGACGGCTACGCCCTGCTGTTCGACGACTTCGCGGCCTCAACACTCGAACTCGGCGACACAATCCGCTATGTCACCGAGGCGCCCGTGCCCGTCAGCTACTACTACATCGGTGGAGTGCGCACCCTGGCCGACCTCACCGAAAGGCTCACGTCGCTCACCGGACGTCAGCCGCTGCCCCCGCTGTGGTCGCTCGGCTACATCAACTCGAAGTACGGCTATAAGTCGCCCGAGGAGACTATCGCCGTTGTCGACTCGCTCAAGAGCATGGGCTATCCCCTCGACGGCACCGTGCTCGACCTCTACTGGTTCGGCAAGGAGCAGGACATGGGCTTCCTCGACTGGGATCGCTCCGTATGGCCGGACCCCGCCGGAATGATGGACAGCCTCCGCGCACGCGGCGTCAACCTCGTCACCGTCTCCGAGCCCTACATCCTCCGCAACGGCACAGGCATCGCCAACTACGAAATCCTCGACGCCGACACCATGATGGTGCGCACCGCCGAGGGCACCACCCATCCCGTGACCATATGGGTAGGCGAGGGCGGTATGTTCGACGTTTCCAATCCCAAGACACGCACATGGCTCAAGGACCGCTACCGCATGCTCTCCGACCTCGGCATCGGCGGTTGGTGGGGTGATCTCGGCGAGCCCGAAGTACATCCCGAGACAGGCGTACACGCCAACGGCCTCACAGCACGCCAGTACCACAACCGCTACGGCAACGACTGGGCCGCCATCATCAGCGAACTCTATGCCGAAAGCTATCCCGACCGCCGACTGATGACCCTCATGCGCGGCGGTACGACCGGACTCCAGCGCCACTGTGTATTCCCCTGGTCGACCGACGTATCCCGCTCCTGGGGCGGTCTGGAACCTCAGGTGCGCATCATGATTAACGCAGGCCTCAGCGGCCTCGGCTACATGAGCAGCGACCTCGGCGGTTTCGCTGTCGACGAGGCAAACCCCTACATCCCCGACCTCTACGTACGCTGGCTTCAGGCAGGCCTGTTCAGCCCTGTATTCCGCACCCACGCCACGCGGTTCGCCGAGCCCTACCACTATCCCCAGTACGCCGAAGTGCTCCTCGGCATCGCCCGCGAGCGCTACCGCTGGCTGCCATACAACTACACCCTGGCCTACGAGAACACCACCAAGGGCTGGCCTCTCGTACGCCCCGTGGACTTTGCCGAGGACGGCAACGGTGCCCTCGACCGCACATATAACGACGAGTACCTCTGGGGTAACACCGTGCTCGTGGCTCCCGTGCTCTCCGAGGGCGATACCTCGCGCCCCGTATTCTTCCCCGCCGGCTCCCGCTGGATAGACGCCAACGACACCCGCCGCGTCTACGACGGCGGCACGACGGCGAGCGTGCCCGCGCCCTGGTCGGTCATCCCCCATTTCATCCGCGCCGGCTCCATAATCCCGACCGCCGACTATGAGATGGAGAACACCTCCGACTACCGCGCCGACCGCTTCACCATCAACTACTATCCCGGACCCGCGACGGCCTACAGCCTCTTCGACGACAACCGCATCTCGCCCCGCTCCATCGCCGACAGGCAGTACCGCCTGGTCAACTTCCGTGCTTCCGCAGGCCCCGACGGCGCCGACATCGCCATCTCCTCCACCGGAACCTATCCCGGAGCTCCGGCGCAGATAGTCTTCGACTTCCGCATCAACTGCATGGCCGCTCCCGCCACCGTCAGCGTCGACGGATTTCCTGTCGATGCCGTCTACGACTCGGCCGAGCGCGTCGTCAGCTTCTCGATACCCTACGTCGCCGGCACCGAAACCGCCGTGCGAATCGTCTATCACAAGTAAAACCAGCCGCCATCAGCGCGCAGACAACACAGCAAGATCATGTTTTCAGGAATAGTTGAAGAAGCGGCTACCGTAGTCGCCATCGAACGCAAAGACTCCAATGTAGACATCCGCATACGCTGCAGCTTCACCGACGAGCTGCGCATCGACCAGTCCGTGGCACACAACGGCGTGTGCCTCACCGTCGTGGCTCTCCACCCCGACAGTACATACACCGTCACCGCAGTGCGCGAGACTCTCGAACGCTCCAACCTCGGGCAGCTCCTCCCCGGCGACCGCATCAACCTCGAGCGTTCGCTGATGATGAACGGACGCCTCGACGGCCACATCGTCCAGGGGCACGTCGACACCACCGCCGAATGCACCGCAGTCGAGGACGCCGACGGCAGCACCTACTATACCTTCGTCTACAAGGTCGAGCCCGACATGGCCGCAAAAGGCTACATGACTGTCGAGAAAGGCTCGGTCACAGTCAACGGCGTCAGCCTCACCGTCTGCGACAGCACCCCCACAGGATTCCGTGTGGCCATCATCCCCTACACACGCGAGCATACCAACTTCGGCGACATACGTCCCGGCACCCGCGTGAACCTCGAATTCGACATCATCGGCAAATACCTTGCCCGCATGACAGAGCTGCGCTCCATGTGACATGGAGCGCCTGATGCAGTACGTCTGGCAGCACCGCCTGTGGACCTCGGGAAGCCTGAGAACCACGGACGGCCAGGACGTCGACGTGCTGGATCCGGGCATATGGAACCACGACGCCGGCCCCGACTTCTTCAACGCCAAGGTGCGCATCGGCGCGCGCACATGGGTCGGTAACGTCGAGATACACCTGCGCGCTTCCGACTGGTACCGCCATGGGCACGACCGCGACCGGGCCTACGATTCCGTCGCCCTGCACGTCGTCGGCGCCTCCGACACCGCCGTAAGGCGTCCCGACGGCAACATGGTGCCACAGCTCGAACTGCCTTGCGCTCCCGACCTGCGAGAGCGCTACGAGGCCCTGGTGCGCAATCCGGTGTCGGAGCTCGCCTGCGCCGGCAGAATATCGGGCATACCGCAGGTCTACATATCCGACTGGATAAACACCCTCGCTTTCGAGCGCCTTCAGCAGAAGGCGGCGCGCATCCACGCCCTTGCTTCCGGCAACGGCGGCGACTGGTCATATGCCATATACATCACCCTGGCACGCGCCCTCGGCTTCGGAACCAACGCCGAGCCTTTCGAACGGCTTGCCCTCGCACTGCCGCTCCGCATCCTGCGCAAGCATTGCGACAGCCCCGTCACACTCGACGGCCTCGTGTTCGGCATGGCCGGACTCCTCGACGGAGCCGAAAGGGATGATGCCGACGTCTACGAGCGCCGTATGCTGGCCGACTTCCGCTTCATGTGCGTCAAGTTCGGACTGACGCCGCCGCGCGAGCTCGGATGGAAAATGGCGCGTATGAGGCCCGCGAACTTCCCCCACAGGCGCCTCGCCTCGCTGGCGGCCTTCATGGCGCAGGGCTTCCGTCCCGGCAGCGAGCTGCTGTCGGTAGCCGACCTCGACAGCGCCCGCAGTCTCTTCGACATCCGTCTGTCCGGCTACTGGGCGCGACGCTACTGCTTCGGCCCCGAAACGGCACGCTCCGACCGTGCTTTCAGCGACGCCTCGCTCAATACGCTCCTCATCAATGTCGCCGCCCCGGCGCTCTACGCCTACGGCTCGGCCTACGGACAGGAACGCATGGCCGAACTCGCCGTCGACATCCTGCGCGCCCTTCCTCCCGAAGACAACCGCATCGTGCGTCTCTTCACCGCCGCCGGCATTCCCTGCGCCGACGCCTTTGCATCGCAGGCCCTCATCGGGCTGCGGCGATGCTACTGCCTGTCGCGCAAGTGCCTCGACTGCCGCCTCGGCTACCGGCACCTCAGCTCCCGCTGACACCCCCAAAGCACACAAATCACCTCCGGACTTTCGAGGCCCGGAGATAGTGTGTATGTTCAGTTTGGGGAATGGAGCCTTAGCGGACAATCACCTTGCCGGCGGTGCTGTCTTTTGCGGGTCGCACTCGCGTTTCGACATTCTGCACGCATTTTCCGCTCTTTTGCAAACAAAAAACCATCGGCCTCCCGCAAAAGGAAGCCGATGGTTATTTGATTGGTCTTGTACCGGCTCTTAGAGCAGTCTCAGCAGGCCGGCGATGCGCGACGCATAGTCGCCGTCGTTGATTTTGGCAGCCTTTGCGGGATTGCGCTCCAGGTCGCCGCGGCCGTTCTCGTAGCAGTCGGCCAGGCGGTGGGCGGCGTTGGCGTTGAGCTGGCCGGTCTCATAGGCCTTGGTGTACCACTGCACGGCCTTGGTGTAGCTCTGGGCTACGCCGCGTCCCTCGAAGTACATGTCGCCGAGGGCACATTCGGCAGGGCCGAAGCCGGCTTCGGCGGCGGCGGTGTAGAGGCGCACGGTCTCGGCGATGTTCTGGTCGACGCCGCGTCCGGCCTCATAGAGTCCGCCGAGGATATACATGGCCTGCGGGTCGGTCTCGGCCGACTTGCGGATGAGCTTGATGCCCTTGCGCAGGTTGGTCTTGGCGTAGTCGGGGTTGCACAGGATGACGCCCTGCATCAGTTCGCCCTCGGCTCTGTCGGTGCGGGCAAGTTTCTTGAACTGCTCCATGGCGCCCTCGAAATCGTGGGCGGTGTAGGCCTTCATGCCGCGGAAGTATGTGGCGAAGGGGCTGTCGTTGATGGAGTCGGTCATGAGCTTGACGAAGGTGCGGGCGTAGTTGCCTGCGGCGGCGCGGCTGAAGTAGTAGAGCGCGCGGTCGTAGTTCACGGGTACGCCGATGCCGTCGATATAGTTGCGGGCGAGAGTCCATTCGGCCTTGTGGAGGCTCTGGCCGCAAGCCTTGGCAATCCACATGGAGCCCTGCTGCTGGTTGCGTGTCACGCCGTCGCCATTGATGTAGCATTCGCCGAGCATGAACATAGCGTTTGCGTGGCCTCGCTGCGCCGCGTCCAGCAGGATGTCGGCGCCGCGACGCGGGTCTTTGGCAGTGCCTTTGCCTTCGAGCAGAAGCTTGCCGGTGTAGTAGGCTGCGTTGATGTCGCCGGCCTCGGATGCGCGCTCGAACCAACGGAAAGCGTTGCGGGCGTCGCGCTTGTTGAGGTATGCCAATGCCAGACGTGTTTCGGAGATTACGGAGCCTTTTTCGGCTGCGGTCTCGAGGAGTTGCATCATGCGGTCCTTGTTGCGGGTCACGCCGATGCCCTGCTCGTAGCACGATGCCATCAGGGTGGCGGCGAACACATTACCCTCGGCGGCGGCGCTCTCCATGGCGCGTACCAGAGGCTCGTTGCCGTCGCGCATGGAGCGCTGGTAGAGCTGCACGGCGCGGACGCTGTCGCGCTCGATGCCGTTGCCGGTCTGGTAGCACAGTGCCATGTTGCCTATTGCCTGAGCGTTGTCCTGGGCTGCGGCCTTAGTCCACCACTGGAGGGCTTCGGCGTAGTCCTGCCCCACGTGGCGGCCGCGGTAGAACCATCCGCCCACTTCGTTCTGGTCGACGGCATTGCCCTGCTGGGCGCGGATGTATATCTGGCGGATACTGTCGGTGGCCTGCTCGAGTGTCTGCTGGGCCGATGCTCCGAAGAGGGTACCCAGGCCGAGACCAAGAGCGAGTAATACTTTTTTCATTGCTGGATTGGATTTATTCGATTCAGGTAATCTTAGACGAGGAGGTCGTTCATCACGTCGAAGTCGTCGTTATTGATTTCGGCGGTGGAGTTCCAGGGGTCGTACTCTGCGACTTCCGACATGGTGTCGGTCTGAGCCAGCTGGTCGTCGAAACCGGCTATCATGTTTGGATCGAGGGGTTCGGCCTCGGCGATGAGTACCTCGGGGTCATTGTCGGGGTTGACGATGAGTTCCTCCGGGTCGAGGATGAGGTCTTCGGCTGTGATGGGGCCGCTGTAGGCGAGGTCCGAGCCCGGGGTAGGCTCCACGACGATGGTGAGGTCGTCCAGGTCGAGCACAATCTCGTTGGGGTCTACAACCATCTCCTCGGGTTCCACGACGGGCTCGGGGGTGTAGTAGTTGTGGGGAGCTTCGGGCTCTTCCTCGTAGGCGAGGTCCTCGTCGAAGATTTCCTCGGGTTCGGTCTCTTCGAAGGACATGCCGTTCATCATGGCCGCAGCGCCCATGAATGCTGCGCCGCCTGCTGCTGCGCCGCCTGCTGCCGCGAGGCCGCCTGCGAGGCCGGGTTTCTTCTTTGTATTGTCGTTACGGTTGGGTTTGCGGTGGGTGTCCATGATTGAATGTTTTAAGAGGGTTGGAGATTCGTTTTTGTTTCTGATGCAAAGTTAGGACGCTCATGCCGTGTATGCAAGTTTTCCGGGCTTTGCTGTGCGAACTGCGGGGGTTTATGGACGAAACCCCCGCCGGACGGTTTTTTTATTTGAAGAGATTACGGA
>JAIDUY010000038.1 GCA_029059965.1 Muribaculaceae bacterium | reverse complement strand
ACTTAACTCCGTGGCTCTATGGTTTGCTATCAACCGTAGACGGCTCATGGTGTCTTTACATGACCTGAGTAGTTACCCCAATTTGAGGAGATAATGATAAAATAAGTTAATTATTATAGTTTTTGAAGTGGGGTGCATGCATTAGACGCTGTAAATGTGTATTTTTGCAACTTTCAGGGGTTTTCGACCTCGATAAACTATTCATCACAATGAAAATTATCATTCCCGAATTCAGAAGTGTCGCGATAGCGTTGTGTGCTTTGGCGGCCCTGCCCGTTGCGTACGGCTACGAGACCAAGACAATAGACGGCGTTGAAATGTCGATAGAGCTGCAATATTGCGAGCCTCAAGCTGTGAGAGAGGCTTTCAGATCAAACCCTCAGTTTCGCACTGACTTCCTCGTCGCCGACGGCAAGTTGTACTTCGGAGTGCTTAATGGCGGCACATTCGAGCAGGTTTGTCAGCTTGCCGAAGTCGTTCGCACCGACGGAGGATGGACATCGCGCGATATCGACATTGACTGGGGCGTTTTACCGAAGCCCGAAATGACGGATCATCTTCTCTCGTCTTTCCCCGGCAATGATTCGTATGGAAATCCATATGTGGCCTTTCCAAGCTACACGATGAAAGGCCAAAACATTCCTATGACTATCTATGCCTTACAGTTCGACACCGAAGGCATACACGCCACTGCCCGCTACGAGTTTGAATGCGGCGCAAACTGGTGCACGCGCAGTCCGTCGGTATTCGGAGATGTTAGGTCCGGTAACTTTTCGGTGTCGGTAATTGCCTGGACGCATGACTATGCCGGCCCCAATTCACAATATCCGACACCCCTGGTGCAGTGGAATGTAGCAGATGGGAACCCGACCGGTCGTACTGTCGACGACTACTATTATTCCTATACCGCATCAGTCCAGGACCTTGGCGAAGGATATGTCCTGCTTGACGAACGTGGCGACGATCGCGTACGCGCATCTTATGATTACATCAACCCGACTGTAGTGAACCCGAGCACGGGCTATGCGAACGAGCTCGACGTGTGGGGCTGCCGTCTGGCCGACAGCGGAAGCCGTATCTTCACCGCAGGCGGCAAGTCGATGATAATCTATCCCTATGATGTCTATTATGGTGAGACAGCCTATGTCATTTCATTCCTTCCTGAATATCCCCACACAATTTCAAAGGCTGATACGGCATGGGAGCTGACCGACGGCTACACCCCGTCAAGCGGCATGAACAGTTCCGACAAGCTGTTCGACAACAGTAAAATCAGCGTTATCCCTAATGGCGATAGCTCGAACGACATCTACATTCTGACCCGAGGCAACGGCCTCAGCCATTATAAAGTAGGGACCAACGGAGGCGGCAGCACCGGCATCATTGGAGCCTCCGTCGGAGATGCTGCACCCGAATACTTTACCATCGACGGACGTCCCGCAGCCGGTTCCGCCCCCGGCATCTACATAGTCCGCCGAGGCTCTGAAGTCAGAAAAGTCGTTGTTCGATGAACTGACTCGCTACCTATTGATTAGGCAGTGACTCTATGAAGGCATCAGCTTCTTCTCTTGAGCGTAAGCGGATGACCGTTTTGTCGGAATCCATCAGCAAGCGGTCATTCCGATCTCGTTATATTCCTTCCCAATAAAACTCAGATAACGCAATAAAGTATGAGGCTGTGTCGTAATTAAGTATTTATGAACCGACCCCTAAAAGTTATTTGTCTTACTTTTAGAGGTCGGTTCATTTTGACACAACCCCTTCTTTTTGACGTGCCAAGTTCCTCAGTAAAAAGCGATGATTCGGGAGACTACCAGCTACTAATTCTCAACGAATTGTCATTAGTGTCCACTAAAAAATCATAAGAGTACTTTGAAATTATTGAAATTCAATTTGTTGTGAGCGAATTTGGAGT
>JAIDUY010000379.1 GCA_029059965.1 Muribaculaceae bacterium | reverse complement strand
GTATTAAATTACCTTATCATCGCATCTCTCCGGTGCTTTTTGCCTTGTTCTTCAGTCACGTAGCTACGGCTACGCTCGTTCTTTGCTGTAGCAAAGCGGCTTTGCCGATGACATCACAAGACAAAAATCACTCAGAGATATGCGACCCCAGCATTAACAAATATTGGGGAACCGGCTCTTATATCTATACATCCCTCACCCAAAACCTGACGATATGGACACTCCCAACCTGCCACCCAAAGTACGGGGACGTCTCGAAGGCCTCGGATACGTACTCAGCTTCACCGGCGTGGTCTACCTGCTGGCCCACAGCCTGACCGACTGGGGGCTGCCCTTCTGGCCAATGTATATCATAATCGGTATATTCCTGTGCGGCATCATGGTGAAGGTGTTCTTTGCTTTCAGGCAGGGACTGACCAAATATGCCGTCGTCTACGGGCTGATTTGCCTTGCCATGCTCGCACTGATAATCTTCCTGTCCTGGATGGACAGACAGTTGGGCATCGCCTGACAATCAACATAAAAACGGAGCCGCGACACTTGCACCTGTGCCGCGGCTGCTTTTTTATGCGTATTTCAGGGAATCCCTATTGCAGCATGGGGGCGACGCGCTGCAGGGCTGCGATGAAGTCGTCGACGTCGGCGCGGGTGTTGTAGGCCGCGAAGGAGGCGCGGACGGTGCCCTCGATGCCGAGGGTCTCCATGAGCGGCTGGGCGCAGTGGTGGCCTGTGCGCACTTCGATGCCGAGGTGGTCGAGCAGCACGCCGGTGTCGTAGTGGTGGGCGTCGCCGATGAGGAAGGATATGACCGCAGCCTTGCCGGGAGCGGTGCCGAAGATGCGTATGCCGGGAATCTCCGTCATACGTCCGGTGGCATATTCCAGCAGCCTGTGCTCGTGCTCCGCCACGGCCTCGATGCCGAGGCTGTCGAGCCAGTCAATGGCTGTGCGGAATGCGGCCAGGCCGATATAGTCGGGCGTTCCGGCCTCGAACTTATAGGGCAGTTCAGCCCAGGTGGTGCCTCCGAAGCTGACGTGGCCTATCATCTCGCCGCCGCCCTGATAGGGGGGCATGAGCTCAAGCAGCTCGCGGCGTCCGTAGAGCACGCCCACGCCCGTCGGACCGTACATCTTGTGCGAGGAGAACACATAGAAATCGGCGCCGAGCGCGGCGACATCGACCTTCATGTGGGCTATGGCCTGGGCGCCGTCGACGAGTATGAGTGCGCCGTTGGCATGGGCTATTTCGGCCATCTCGGCCACGGGGTTGACTGTTCCGAGTACGTTCGACACATGCGCCACGGCCACGAGGCGCGTGCGGGGTGTGAAGAGCGAGCGGTAGACGCCAAGATCGAGGCTGCCGTCGGGACGCATGGGCACTACCTTGAGCACCGTCCCGCGGCGTGTGCAGAGAATCTGCCAGGGCACGATGTCGGAATGGTGCTCCATGACGGTGACGATGATTTCGTCGCCGGCTTCGAGGAGCTCGCCGTAGGACGAGGCCACGAGGTTTATGGACTCGGTGGTGCCGCGGGTGAATATTATCTCGGAAGTCGAGGCGGCGCCGATGAATCCGCGCACACGTTCGCGTGTGGCCTCCATGGCTGCCGTGGCCTCCTGGCTGAGGGTGTGGACACCGCGGTGCACGTTTGCCCTTGTGGAGGTGTATGCGCCTGTAATGCTGTCGACGACGGCCAACGGCGCCTGCGTTGTGGCCGCATTGTCGAGGTAGACCATGCGGCGTCCGTTGATTCTGCGCTCAAGAATGGGGAACTGAGGCAGCAGTGCTTCGGCAGAAAAATCTTTCATCGGCTGCAGTTTTTATCGCCGGCGCCGCAGCTTGCACACGATGCGCGCTCGCCGCCGAGCCGCTTCTCGACGAGCTGACGCAGGCGGTCGCGGACAATGTCGTAGGATATGCTGTCGATGACGTCGGTCATGAAGGCCTGTGTGAGCATCAGCCGCGCCTCAGCCTCGGGGATGCCTCGAGTCTGCATATAGAACAGGGCGCGGGGGTCGAGCTGGCCGACGGTGGCTCCGTGGCTGCACTTGACGTCGTCGCAGTAGATTTCGAGCTGCGGGGCTGTGGCCATGCGCGCGCCCTCCGATGCGAGGAGGTTGCGGTTGGTCTGTGAGGCATCGGTGCGCACAGCGCCTTCCGACACCACGATTTTGCCGCCGAAGGCTCCGCGGGCGTCCTCGAACAGGGCGTATTTGAAGAGCTGACGGCTGCGGCAGTCGGACTCCTTGTGGTTGAGGCGCACGGTGCTGTCGACTATCTGAGTGCCATCGGCGATGACAAGGCCGCCGAGGGTGGTGTCGGCATGCTGTCCGATGACATCGACGGTATAGGAATTGGAGGTCACACCGCAGCTGAGGGTGTTGGAGTTGACAGTGAGCGTCGAGCCCTGCTCCTGACGGGCGAAGAGACGGCAGATGCGGCGGGTACGGGCGCTGCTCTCCTCGATGGAATAGAGTTCGACCGAGGCGTCGCGTCCGGCGAAAACCTCGATGACTTCGTCCGAGAGGTAGTCGACCTCGCGGTTCTGTGTGTGGTCGCATACAAGCAGACACACCTTGGCGCCCTCCTCGGCCACGACAAGCAGACGTCGGGCGGCAAGCAGGGACGTGCCGGCATTGAAGATGTTGACAAGCTGCACGGGGCGTTCGGGACGCACTCCGGCTGCGACGTGGACGAACACACCGTCCTGCAGCAGCAGCGTGTTGAGGGCTGCGGCGGGGGTGGAGTCGGCGGCAAGGGCGTTCAGGCGGCTGCCGACGAGTTCGGGATACTCGCGGGCGGCCTTGACCAGCGAGCAGACAGTGACGCCTTCGGGGAGCTGGCGCAGCAGCGTTTCGGTGGGGCGGAAGCTGTCGTTGACGGTCACGCCGAGCAGCGTGCTGATGTTGGGGACCTCGCAATGGAATGTGGCCGTAAGGTCGACGGGGAAGCTGAGGCGTCCGACGTTGATGCCGTAGTCGGGTGCCAGCAGAGCCTCGTCCGAGCTCTCGGCATAGGGCGTCCGGGCGGCCTTGGCGCCGAGGAATGCCTCGAGTGCGCCGAGGGCACCGGCCTTAAGGCTGTCGACGGCGGGGGCGCCGGTGTCGAAAGCCTCGCGGTTGCCTTTGTAGAGGTCTATGTATTGTCGTAGTGATTCCATTGTCTTATTCTTCGTCGACCTGCTGTTTGATCCAGTCGTAGCCCTTCTCCTCCAGCTCGAGTGCCAGTTCGGGGCCGCCGGAGTGGACGATGCGTCCTTTGTAGAGGATGTGCACGAAGTCGGGCTTGATGTAGTCGAGCAGGCGCTGGTAGTGGGTGATGACGATGGTTGCGTTTTCGCTCGTCTTGAGGGCATTGACACCGGAGGCGACCACGCGCAGGGCGTCGATGTCGAGGCCGCTGTCGGTCTCGTCGAGGATAGAGAGGCGCGGCTCCAGCACGGCCATCTGGAAAATCTCGTTGCGCTTTTTCTCGCCGCCGGAGAATCCTTCGTTCACCGAGCGCGAGGCCAGCTTGTTGTCGAGTTCGACGATGGCGCGCTTCTGACGCATCATCTTGAGGAACTCCGACGCGTTCATGGGCTCCCGGCCGAAGTACTTGCGCTTGGCGTTGACGGCGGCGCGCATGAAGTTGACCATGGTCACGCCGGGAATCTCGACGGGATACTGGAAGGACAGGAAGAGGCCTTCGTGCGAGCGGTCCTCGGGCGGTAGGTCCAGCAGGTCGATGCCGTGGAAGGTGGCGCTGCCGCCGAGTACGGTGAAGCGGGGGTCGCCGGCGAGGACGCCGCTGAGGGTGCTCTTGCCGGAGCCGTTGGGTCCCATTATGGCATGGACCTCGCCGGGGCGCACGGTCAGATTGATGCCGCGCAGTATCTCCTTGCCTTCGATACCGGCGCGGAGGTTTTCGACTTTCAGTAATTCTTCTTTCATGTTGCTGTCAGGTATCGGGGCTTAGCCAACGGAATCTTCGAGGGTGATGGCCAGGAGCTTCTGAGCCTCGACGGCGAACTCCATGGGCAGTTTGTTCATCACCTCGCGGGCATAGCCGTTGACGATGAGCGCCACGGCCTCCTCGGTGGGAATGCCCCGCTGGTTGCAGTAGAAAATCTGTTGTTCGGAAATCTTTGATGTCGTGGCCTCGTGCTCCACCACGGCTGTGGGGTTGGCCACTTCTATCTCGGGGAAGGTGTGAGCGCCGCAGGTGTCGCTCAGCAGCAGGCTGTCGCACTGGGTGTAGTTGCGGCATCCGGCGGCGTCGGGCGCCACCTTGACCAGACCGCGGTAGCTGTTCTGGCTGTGTCCGGCGGAGATGCCTTTGCTGACGATGGTGGATCGGGTGTTGCTGCCGATGTGTATCATCTTGGTGCCGGTGTCTGCCTGCTGGCGGTTACGGGTGACAGCCACGGAGTAGAACTCGCCGACGGCGCCCTCGCCTGCGAGGATGCAGCTGGGATATTTCCATGTTATGGCCGAGCCGGTCTCGACCTGCGTCCACGATAGCTTGGAGTAGTCGCCGCGGCACAGTCCGCGCTTGGTCACGAAGTTGTAGACGCCGCCGCGTCCGTCGCGGTCGCCGGCATACCAGTTCTGCACGGTGCTGTACTTGACTTCGGCGCGGTCCTCGACGATGATTTCGACGATGGCGGCATGGAGCTGGTTCTCGTCGCGCATGGGGGCGGTGCAGCCTTCGAGGTAGCTGACGTAGGCCTCGTCGTCGGCCACGATGAGCGTGCGCTCGAACTGGCCCGTACCTGCCGAGTTGATGCGGAAATATGTGCTCAGCTCCATGGGGCAGCGCACGCCGCGGGGGATGTAGACAAAGGAGCCGTCCGAGAACACCGCCGAGTTGAGGGCGGCGTAGAAATTGTCGCGGTAGCTGACGACCTTGCCCAGATATTTGCGCACAAGGTCGGGATAGTCCTTGACGGCCTCGCTGAACGAGCAGAAGATGATGCCGAGCTCGGCAAGGCGGTCGCGGTGGGTGGTGCGGACGCTCACGGAGTCCATCACGGCGTCGACGGCCATGCCCGACAGGGCCTTCTGCTCCTCGATGGGTATGCCGAGGCGGTTGAAGGTGTCGAGAATCTGCGGGTCGACCTCGTCGAGGCTCTTCGGGCCGGCTTTCTTGCGGGGGGCGGCATAGTAGCTGATGGCCTGGAAGTCGATGGGCGGGATGTCGAGATGCGCCCATGTCGGGGGCTCGAGCGTCTGCCAGTAGCGGAATGCCTTGAGGCGGAAGTCGAGCAGCCATTCGGGCTCGCCCTTTTTCTGCGAAATCAGGCGCACGACGTCCTCCGACAGTCCGGCGGGGATGACCTCGGTGTCGATGTCGCTGGTGAAGCCGTACTTGTAGTCGCCGGTGGTGGCTTCCTCAAGGACGGAGTCGTCGGAGCGGACGCCGCATTCGGGGCGTCGTTCCGGCGACTTGCCTTCGGATTTATCTTTTTCTTTATCTTTATCCATACGGGTTTTGATGTCAGTATGTATAACGCATAATGGTCAGCCGGGGTTGCCTATGAATCCCACAAGACGCGGAGCGGCGTCGGCGATGAGGGCGCGCCACGGCCTCGAGGCCATGTGGAAGGCAGCCTTGTCGG
>JAIDUY010000378.1 GCA_029059965.1 Muribaculaceae bacterium | reverse complement strand
GCTCCGCGCCGGCGACAAGACGCTCGATGCCGGCGCGGAGCGTTATTTCGGGTATGTGGCGGTCGCCCTGATGGCGTCGCAGGCTGACGTGGCCTCTGAGGCCGCGCAGACGCATGCCGGCGCTGTCGGTGACGGAGATAACTTTGAACGAGCCGATGCGTATTCCACCGCCCATGGGCACGACAGCAGAGGAGTCGGCGGGTCGACCGCCGTTTTCGATGCCGAGGCCGAGCGCGAGATTCTCGAGTTTCATGTCGACGCCGGATACGAGGGCATTGGCCGAATCGATGCGCAGTGCCGCGGCCAGCGTAGGCGCCTGTGCGCCGGTGTCGCGCGATGTGAACTGCGAGCCGAAGCGGAAGTGAGCCTTGTGGACTGTGACGAGCTTCGAAGTGTCGGCTGCAAGATAGTACAGGCCCGTGCCCGTTGCCTCTCCTCTCACATCGAGGCCGTGGAATCGTCCGAGTTCGAGCATCGACAGGCGTCCGCGGGCACTGATGTCAACCCGCAGCTTTCCGGTGAGCGTTCCGTTTATGAGTTCCCAGACTTTGGGAGGCAGATTCTCGAACCTCATGTCGCCGTCGGCTATACACTCGAATTCGGGGTCGCTGAGCAGATTGCGGAATGTTCCCGAAGCTTCGAGCGCGGTGGCCGGTCCGGCGATGGTAAAGCGATTGAGTCTTACGACTGTGCCGTCCAGATTGCGTCCGTCGGTTGTGGCGGTGACGTCAATCGACAGGTTGTGGAAGTCGGCACGACCAAAACGGAGCCTTGAAGGAGCCATACTGAGCGTGGCCTCGGCGCATGGTATGGAGTCGGTTTCGGGAGTGAACGGGGCTGTGAGGCGTGCATCGAGAATTATACGGGAGTCGGAGGCGAAAGATGCCGGGACGAGTCCGTAGGCCAGACGGATGCTGTCGGGGAGGAATGTGACAAGGCTGTCGACGGCGATAGGGTCGGTAACAAGTCGCGCACTGTCGACACGTATGGTCTCGGCAAAGTTGAGCGATGCGTCGAGTGTAGCGCCCAGAAATGCTCCCGATACGTGGAAGCGCTCGGCAGCCACAAGCATGGGCGTGGCCGGATTCCAGCGCACACGTCCGTCAAGACCGAAGCGGAGCCCTTCGAGCTGCAGCAGCTGTCGGGCGACGGGGCTGTCGAGCCTGCCGTCCACTGCCAGCGAGTAGCTCGGAGCCTCCGAGCCGTCGAGCGAGGCGTGGGCTATTAGAAGCACTGTGGCCTCGGTGGAATCGACGGAGTTGAAGTACCGTATGGCCTTGGGCTCGACCATTGTGAAGCGGCGGATGGAAAAGGGCGGTATGATTGTCGTGCCTGTCGATGATGTGGTGTCGGGCGCCGAAGAATAT
>JAIDUY010000377.1 GCA_029059965.1 Muribaculaceae bacterium | reverse complement strand
TATTAGTACATTTTGAATAGCATTAAAACGCTATAGGATAATTATATACATTAGGTTGCTGTCAAACTTGGGAAATTAATAAATTTTCACGAAAAAAAGTCAACAAAGTGTCGCAATCTTTCATTTTGTCATAAAAAAAAGACTTCTGCTCTCCCGTTCTCCTGTCAGGACCTGTCGTTCTATTGTTTTTCCACACGAATTTTCAGACCGTAGCACAGCAAAACCTGAGACTTATTTCCTATCTTTGCGACGTAATTCCGGATTATGGCAGACGCCCGTCAGAAAAATATCTACAAGGTCACTCTTGTCGGCACCGCAGTCAATGTGGTGCTTGTCGTCATCAAGTTCGTGGCGGGCATTGTCGGCCACAGCTCGGCGATGGTGGCCGATGCGGTGCACTCGCTGTCGGACTTCGTGACGGATGTCATCGTGCTGATTTTCGTACGCATATCCGGCAAGCCCCGCGACGAGGGACATGACTACGGCCACGGCAAATACGAGACTTTCGCCACGATGATTATCGGCGTCATCCTCGCTGCCGCCGGCACAGGGCTGCTTGTCGACGGCTGTCGGCTGGCATGGGACAGTCTGCACGGCCACGAACTGCCGCGTCCGTCGATGGCTGCACTTGTGGTGGCGGTGGTGTCCATAGTCGTCAAGGAATGGCTGTTCAGATATACGAAGGCAGCGGGCAGAAAACTGAATTCGAGCGCGTTGTCGGCCAATGCCCTCCATCACCGCAGCGATGCGGTGTCGTCCTTGGGCACGCTTGTCGGCATTGCCGGCGCCATGTTCTTAGGCGAGCGCTGGCGCATTCTCGATCCGCTGGCGGCAATGATTGTCAGCTTCTTCATCATCAAGTCGGGCTACGACATCATGCGTCCCAGCGTCGGCGAGCTGCTGGAGGCATCGCTGCCTGCCGAAACCGAACGCGAAATCAGCTCCATCGTTCTGTCGGTGCCGGGAATAGAGGGGCTGCACAATCTGCGCACAAGGCGCATAGGCAACGGCATAGCCATTGAGCTACACGCTTTTATGGCAGGCTCTATGAGTCTCGA
This sequence comes from Muribaculaceae bacterium, assembly GCA_029059965.1. Lineage (GTDB taxonomy): Bacteria > Bacteroidota > Bacteroidia > Bacteroidales > Muribaculaceae > CAG-873. Next base: position 167 of record JAIDUY010000377.1, on the reverse strand, counting down.
CGAGGCTCACGGACTGGCTTCGGAGGCCGAGAGGCGGCTGCGTGCACGCTTCGGCGCGGACACGATGGTGAACATCCACATGGAGCCTTCTAAGAGCCGGTTCCCCAATATTTGTTAATGCTGGGGTCGCATATCTCTGAGTGATTTTTGTCTTGTGATGTCATCGG
>JAIDUY010000376.1 GCA_029059965.1 Muribaculaceae bacterium | reverse complement strand
TTTTTCTTTAGCTGAGTGTTTCATAAGCAAACTGCACTCCAAAAGTTTTTGTCTAACTTTTGGGGTGCAGTTCAAATCGGCGCAGCCTCTATTTTGTGCGGTCGGCAGAAAAAAGTCAAAATAAAGTGCATTTTTCTTGCTGTTGTTCAGAATTTACTTAACTTTGCGACAGATAGTACCATAACCTAAAAAATCACCCCAATGAAAAAGATTCTGCTGTTACTCATAGTACCTGTAATCGCGCTTGCCATCGGCGGCTGCGCCGGAGAGGAAGTCGTCTATCCCGACAAAAAAACACCGGTTTTATTCTCGACCGAGAATATATCCAGTCCTGAGAATGTGAGGTCCGAGTACTATTCGCCCGACCCGCATTGCCTCCCTTTGAGCCTCCATGTATGGGCTAATTGCGAAGAGAGCGAGCTCACAATCAAATGCACGACTTTCTCCGAAATAGCACTCGAGAGGATATTCGCCATATCGAATAAATTCATATCGACCACCGGAAGCTGGAATGTGCAACTGGTTGATTCAAACAAGCTTGTATTCTCATTTAGCAAAATCGAAGGGGATGATGCCGATGAAGACAGCCGATGGCAGTCGTCATACGATACATTCAAAGTATTGGCCAAAGACAGCAACGGACAGGTAAGCGCCACCATCACGGTCACCCGTTATGTCAATATGACCGAACCGCTGCCCTGGTAAGGGTTTATCCATGGTCGTCAGAGCCGCGCGATAAAGTCGTTGAGTTCCGTTTCTTTCGGCAGGCCAAACAGCATACGCAGTCGATAGCGGGCCTTGTTGACGCTTTCCCGCTTTATGCCCAGGACGAGGGCGATTTCCTCGTTCGATTTCCGCAGCCGTATGAGCATCAGCACCAGTTCGGCGCTCGGCGATATGTCGGGATGAAGGCTGCGGACATGCTCGATGAATCCGGGATTAAGGATGGCGAACAGACGGCGGAAACGGGCTTCGTCGGTCTGGGTGAGGAGTACCATCGAATGCAGTTTCGAGGAATCCGACTCTTCTCCGGTGTCTGTCACCTCGTTGTCAGCCTCTTCGCAGTCAATGGCGTCGTCGTTGCCGACCTCCACCGTGTTGCCGGGTTCGGCTGCAAGCTCCCCCTGCTCAGCACCGGTTCTCATTTTTTCGATTTCCGTGTTGAGTCTGATCTGCTCCCGGAGCAGACTTTCTATTTCGGCCTGACGGATACGCAGAAGTGTGTTCTTCTGCCTGATGCGCAGAAATACGGCTGTGACCGCTATGGCGAGAATCATGAACGCGATGACCCACAGCAGCGTATTTCGCTGCCTTGTCAGGGAGAGTTCCGTCTTGAGCGTGTCTCTGTCTCGCTGAATCTGCGATGTGCGGTAGCGGAAGTCGGCGCCCAGCAGCGCATTGGCTGTCAGCCGAGCTCTTGTCGAGTCGGTGAGCTGACACGTTTCGCGATATATTTCGTAGTCATGCCTGTCGAGAGCATTTTCCACCAGACTCACCGAGAGCATCTGCATGGCGAACTCGAAGTTTTCCGTACCTCTGTTCCTGTGAACAGGAATCATGGACTTCATGATGGAGATACCCTTTGCGTGATTGCCGAGCAAAGCATATGCACGCCCTATCAGCAGCGAATCGGTGGGGACGGTGCAACTCTTGCCGATATTCCGTTCGAGCACTGCCAGCGCGCCCGCTATGGAGTCGGGCATATAATCGGGATGCTCGATGTACCACCAGGCAATCTCGTTCTCCGACCGGACTGTCAGAAACTGCCGTTCTTCCGGGTCGGCAATAGACCGGGCGGCTTCCAGCGCCTGACGCTTGCACACAATCGCGGAATCCGGGGTGGTCATATGGTCGTAGATGACAGCCCTCATTCGCAATAAGTCGCTGCGCAGGTTGACAGTGCTGTCGCCGGTGAGCGCCATGGCTCTGTCGCTCAGTGCGAGTGCTTCGTTGTAGAGCCCCATCCTGATGTATAGGTTTGATGTGTTGCCCAGAAGTTTAATGGCGGCGACAGTCTCGTTGTCGTCGAAGTGATTTTGGCCTTTTCCGGACATCCTGAGCGAATCGGAAGCCTCCTGAAGATACATCAGACTTTTGAGAAATTCGCCGTTGCGGGCATAGATGTATCCCATCTGCGAGAGAATTTCCAGGGCCGATTCCCTGTTTTCGCCGCGTCGAAGTTCGTCTACAGCTTTCTCCTGAAGTTCGATGCATCGGCCCATGTCACCGTTTTCAACCATTAGGTCGCACGCCCGGGCGTGGTACGACGGTTCCGGGGACGACAGTTCGGCATCGGCGTCCCACGCGCTGAAGTCTGTGCAGCCAATCAGAAAAATCGTCGCCGTCAGAAGAACGAGATAGACAAAGGATTTAAGCATATGCAAAAATACAAAAAGAAAGTCATATATGATGGACAAAACCGCATATATCGCCCCGTAGCAGTCCTTTTCGCAGCCATGTCTATTTATTTGTCCATCAAGTTTCCTTTGCTATATTGCTGCTGCGGCCTATTTTTGCAATGGGAGACCTGAAGTCTCCTGTATGATGAACTTTCTATATATAGAGTTGCCACAAACCAATAAATGCCATCCGCCAGTGTGTGGTCGATGGCATTTTTTCGTGCTGTCGGCTATCTTTTTATATATCGGAGTGACCAAGTTTGGCGGGGATTGGCTAACTTTGCACCATCGAAACACATTCCACTCCTGCAAAATGGACCTCTTTGAAAAACTAACAGCCAAAGCACTGCGCCATCCCCAGCGCATCGTGCTTCCCGAGGGTCTCGAACCTCGCACCCTCACCGCCGCCGACCGCATCATCGCCGACGGCCTCGCACAGATTATCCTTATAGGCAACCGCAACGAAGTTCTCGGCATGGCCCGCGAACTCAAGCTTACCAATATAGAAAAAGCGACTATCGTCGACCCCGCCGACGAGGTCGTCATCGACCGCTACGCGCCCCTCTTCTTCAAGCTCCGTCAGTCCAAGGGCATCACCATGGAGGAGGCACGCCTCATCACCGCCAATCCCCTCTATCTGGGCTGCCTCATGGTCAAGTCCGGCGACGCCGACGGCCAGGTGGCCGGTGCCATGAACACCACCGGCAACGTGCTGCGCGCCGCATTCCAGGTCATCAAGACCATTCCCGGCATCAGCGTTGTCAGCGGTGCCTTCGTCATGCTTCTTCCCGAGGGCAGCCCCTATGGCAAAGACGGCATCATGATTTTCGCCGACTGCGCCGTGGTTCCCGAACCCACGGCCGAGGAGCTTGCGCAGATTGCCATAGCCACTGCCCGCACCGCCCGCGACATCGCCGGCATCAAGCCCCGCGTGGCACTGCTGTCCTATTCCACCAAGGGCTCGGCCAAGGGCGAGCGCGTCGACAAGGTCATCGAGGCCACACGTCTGGCTCACGAGATGGAGCCCGGACTCATCCTTGACGGCGAGCTTCAGGCCGATGCCGCCATCGTGCCCTCCGTGGCCGGCAGCAAGGCTCCCAACAGCCCACTGAGCGGTCGTGCCAACGTCCTGGTCTTTCCCTCGCTCGAAGTCGGCAACATCGCCTATAAGCTCGTGCAGCGTCTCGGCGGCGTGCAGGCCGTGGGCCCCGTCCTCCAGGGCCTCGCCGCTCCCGTCAACGACCTCTCTCGCGGCTGCTATCCCGAAGATATCTACAAAACCATAATCATCACCTGCAATCAGGCCATAGGCCTCAAGAACCTCGAATGAAAATCCTTGTCCTCAACTCCGGAAGCAGTTCCGTAAAGTATAAACTCATCGACCTCGAAGGCGCCGAAGCCACAACCCTGGCCGAAGGCGGCGTGGAAAAAATCGGTCTCCCCGGCGGATTCCTCAAGTATCGTCTCGCCGACGGCTCCAAAGCCACCGACGAACTCGGTCTCATCGACCACCGCCAGGCCATCGAGGCCATTCTGTCCAAGCTCACAGACCCCGTGAATGGCTGCATCAAGTCCTACAGCGAAATAGACGCCGTAGGCCACCGTGTGGTGCACGGCGGCGAGAAGTTCAGCAGCTCCGTACTCATCAACGACGACGTCAAGGCCATGATTCGCGAGTGCTACGACATCGCTCCGCTGCACAACCCCGCCAACATGACCGGCATCGAGGCCGTCGAGGCCATCCTGCCCGGCGTGCCCCAGGTGGGCGTGTTCGACACGGCCTTCCATCAGACCATGCCCGCCAAGGCCTACATGTATGCCATCCCCTATCACTTCTATACCGAGGACGGCGTGCGCCGCTACGGCTTCCACGGCACCTCGCACCGCTACGTCAGCGCCCGTGTGTGCGAGTTCCTGGGCTGCGACATCACCAAGCAGCGCATCATAACATGCCACATCGGCAACGGCGCCTCCATGGCCGCCGTCGTCGGCGGCAAGTGCGTCGACACCTCCATGGGTCTCACTCCCACCGAGGGTCTCATGATGGGAACCCGTGTGGGCGACATCGACCCCGGCGCGCTCACCTTCCTCATGAACCGCCACGGCCTCAGCGCCGACGCCCTCCAGAGCATCATCAACAAGGAGTCCGGCGTCCTCGGTGTGAGCGGAGTCAGCAACGACATGCGCGAAATCGAGGCTGCAATCGCTGCCGGCGATCAGCGCGCTCGCCTCGCCCTTGATATGTATATGCTCCGCATCACCAAGTACATAGGCGCCTATGCTGCCGAGATGGGCGGCGTCGACATCATCGTCTTCACCGGCGGTGTGGGCGAGAATCAGGCCGGACTGCGTGCCGACGTCTGCGAAACCCTCGGATTCATGGGTGTGCGTATCGACAAGGAAGTCAACGCCGGCATCCGCGGCGTCGAGGCCGTTATCTCCGAGGCGTCCGCTCCCGTCAAGGTATGCGTCATCCCCACCGACGAAGAGCTCACCATCGCCCGCGATACCCGCGACATCGTAGCAGCTCTCTGAGCTACCGTAAAGTAATTATAAGATAGTACCATAAACAGCGCTCCGCCTGACGCGGGGCGCTGTTTATTGTTCGCCGGCGAGGCCGAGGCTGAGCAGACCTATGGTGGAGGGTCGGGCACCGCCGAGGCCGAGGGCGAGCACGCACTCGCGGGCGGTGGCGCCGGTGGTGATTATGTCGTCGACGATGGCCGCGTCGAGGCCGTCGATGCTGTCGCCGCCGCGCCATACAAAAATGCTGCGGACGTTGGCGGCGCGCTCCTCGGCCTTGCGGCGCGTCTGCGTGCCGTGGCTGCGCGTTGCCCTCAGGCCGCAGTCGACGGTGCAGCCCAATACCTGGGCCATGCCCTCGGCTATTTGTTCGCTCTGGTTGAAGCCGCGTTCAAGCCTTTTTGTCCAGTGGAGCGGCACGGGAATCAGAACCTGAGGCAGGGGAGGAAGGTCGAGCCCGCATTGCCGGGCGCGTTCCCTGCGTTCGAGGAGCTCGGCGGCGAAGAGGCGTCCGAGATGTCGCCCGAGAGCCGGACGGCCTTTGTACTTGACGGCGCGGATGAGGCGTGAGGACTCCGTGCCGTGCAGATACTGAATCCACGATGCGGACAGCCCGGGGGGCGCCGGACCGTTGGACACAATCGCGGACTGAGTAACGTCTGTCGTGCACCGAGGCAGGGCGAGCAGACAAGCCACGCACACCATGGCGCCCGAGGCGGGCAGCCTTCTGCCGCAGGCCGGGCATGTGCGGGGAATGAATACCGACGCCAAGCCTGATGCGATGGCCTCGAGCGACTGAACGGCTTTCATCTGACGAGTCCGAGAAGATCGCCGTAGCCCTCGTCGGCCATGCGTTCTGCAGGCACGAAGCGCAGGGCCGCGCTGTTGATGCAGTAGCGCAGCCCGCCCAGTTCGCGGGGGCCGTCGGGGAAGACGTGTCCGAGATGGGTGTCGGCGTAGCGGCTTCGCACCTCGATGCGGTGCATGCCGTGCGAGGTGTCGGTGCGGTATTCCATCGCGGCCTCGTCGATGGGACGGGCGAATGCCGGCCAGCCGCAGCTGCTGTCGAACTTGTCGGACGACACGAACAGCGGCGCGCCCGTTGCCGGGTCGACGTAGATGCCGCGGCGGTGCTCGTCGAAGTATTCGTTGACAAAGGGCCTTTCGGTGGCGTTGTGGTTCATCACGGCATCCTGCAGCGGCGACAGTTCCGCGCTCGCACCTTTCCCGGACCATTCGGGCACACCGTCCGTGCTTCCGCCGCGACGTGCCAGCTCGAACAGCGTGGGGTCGATATGGCAATAGCCTCCGGGATTGGCCTCGAGGTAGAGCTGGTGGTAGTCCTCGGCGGGATAGAAGTTGCGCAGAGGCATCAGCTCGACGGCGACGGGGTGCCCGAGGCGGCGCGTTATGCCGGCGAATATGTCTTCGAGCATCTTGGCGTCCTCAGGGTCGGTCCAATAGACTCCCGTGCGGTACTGCGTGCCGGTGTCGTTGCCCTGACGGTTGACGGCAAATGGGTCTATGCTCATGAAGTAAATGTCGACAAGGCGGCGCAGCGACACCGTGGCGGGGTCGTATGTCACCTCGACGGTCTCGGCGGCGCCTGTGGTGCCGCTGCACACGGTGCGGTAGTCGGGATCGGGGATGTTGCTGTTTGCATATCCGACGCGTGTGGAGCTTACGCCCTTGACCTGACGGAACAGATGCTCTGTGCCCCAGAAGCATCCTCCGGCGAAGTATATTGTTTTTTGCATGGCTGTGGAGAGAGATTATGTGTTGAGCTTATGTATCAGATAGTTCGGCGCGGAAGACGAAGTCGGTGCCCGGAGGCACGAGGTCGAGGCTACCGCCTGCGAGGCGCCCGTCCGTCACAATGGCCTCGGGAGCCTCGGGAGCGTTTTCGCGGGGCAGGACGAGGAAGTGGCCGTGCGCTCCGGGGGCTATGTGGCGCCCGTAGAGGGCGAGGGCGACGTGCCCCATGGTGTTGCGCAGGTTCATCTCGGCGATGGCCACGTTGTCGCTGTCGCAGACGGTCATCATGTCCACTCCGAGCGGCCCGGAGTAGGCCGTGCCTATTATTTCGGACAGCACTGCGCCGAGGGCGGCGGGCAGGGCGTCGAAAGTAGCCGCGTCGCATTCGGCGCGCAGGCGCGACCCGATTTCTTCCTGAGGGGCGAGTATGTTGCCGGAGTAGGAACCGGAGTCGGTGGTCTCGAAAAGCGATAGCCCGCAGTAGCGGGCCCGGCCGCCCTCCATGCGGTAGAGCAGTGCGAAGTCGGACCGTCGGCTCAGCCACGGCTCGACCATGACGGCGCCCTGACGTCCCGTCATGCCGACTATGGCCGACGTCTGTCCCGGCAGGGTCTTGGCGTCGACAATCATCAGGCCGCGGCCGGACGACGACCATGGCAGCTTGACGACGACCTTGCCGAACTCGTCGACACAGCGTGCCACCTCGTCGGGCGTCGCGCATTCCCGGGCAGCCGGCATCAGCCGCGCGTCGGGAAGCAGTTCGCCGAGGCGTCTGCGGATTTTGGCGGCGGTGCGCCTGTTCGACAGCGCCCGCATGGCCTCCAGTGCGGAGTCGTCGGGCAGCGCGGAGGGCGCGAAGCCGAGGTTGAGGTACTCGCGGCGTGATGCTCGCGACCATCCCCACGGCGCCGCTTCGTAAGCGTCGGGACGATAGTCGAATACGTCGATGTCAATGCCGAAGCTGTCGCGCATGGAGTCGAGCCACCGGGAGTTGATGCCCGTAGCGACGAAGCGGTCGCCGTCGTCGCCGTACCACAGCGGCAGTGCCTCGCCGCTGCGCCGCAGACGGGCTGCGGCGGGCGGCGGCGTGTAGCGCTCGAGGTCGCGCGCCAGCGCGAGGTCGTTTTCGGGAAAGAAGAGATGCAGTCTGCTCATTGACAGATGGCCGGAGTTATTCTACGGTTCGAAGCGGATGTAGGGATAGTCCACCCGCCACAGGAATAACGGCGAACCGGGCATTGAAGTTCCGGCGGCGCAGCGGTCACGCTGTCCGAGCACATCGAGTATGCCCTCGGGAGCCGACTTGTGGCGGCCGATGTCGACCAGAGTTCCGACTACGGCTCGCACCATGTTGCGCAGGAAGCGGTCGGCCACAATCTCGAAGTGCCAGTCGTGGTCGCCGTCGCGCACCCACAGGGCGCGGCGCAGGTCGCAAATGTTGGTCTTGGCGTCGCTGTGCAGCTTGGCGAATGAGCTGAAGTCGCGTTGTCCGATGATGAGCGCGGCGGCGGCGTTCATGGCCTTGAAGTCGAGCGTCGGCGGAGCCTGCCACGACAGCGCCCCGGCGAAGGGATTCTTGCGCGTATGTACGAAGTAGCGGTACTCGCGCTCGCAGGCGTCGAAGCGCGCGTGGGCATCGTCGGCCACGGGCGTGAGGGAGTAGACGGCTATGTCGGGGCCGCACAGCGAGTTGAGCGAGCGCAGGAAGCGCCCGTCGGAGGCGTCGAAGCCCGCGGGCATGTCGACGTGCGCCACCATCATGCGGGCGTTGACGCCCGCGTCGGTGCGTCCCGCTCCCGTCACGGCCACCTGAGTGCGGGTCAGGGTGGAGAATGCATCTTCGAGCACACCCTGCACCGTAGTTTCGCCCGGCTGTACCTGCCAGCCGTGATAGGCGGCTCCGCGGTATGCCAGATGTACGAAGAAGCGCACGGCCTGCTTATTTTTCCAGATATGTGTAGCCGAACAGCCCCGCGCGGTAGGTGCTGACGAAGTCGCGGCCTTCCTCGGGTGTGATTTTTCCGGCCTTCATGGAAGAGGTCACCCAGGTCTCGACGTTGCGCACGAGTTTCTTGGGGTTGAACTGGACATAATCCAGAACCTCGTCGACGGTCTCGCCCTCGATGACCTGCTCGATTTCGTAGCGGTCCTTGTAGACGCTGATATGCACGGCGTTGGTATCGCCGAAGAGGTTGTGCATGTCGCCGAGGATTTCCTGATATGCGCCGGTGAGGAACACGCCGAGGTAGTAGGGCTCGCCCGAACGCAGGGGATGGACGGGCAGGGCGGGAGATGTACCCTGGGGCGATATGAAGTTGGCGATTTTGCCGTCCGAGTCGCAGGTGATGTCCTGTATGGAGCAGGTG
>JAIDUY010000375.1 GCA_029059965.1 Muribaculaceae bacterium | reverse complement strand
TCAAAACCCCCCCCCCACTCCGTCCGCGCGTGGGCTCCTGGGTCCTGCACCCGGCCCCCCCCCCCGGGGGGGCCGCGGCCGTAGTGGAGCTCGGGGTAGATGACGCCGCCGTTACCTTCGCCGCCGATGACGGCGCCGGTCTCCTTCATCTTGGTTGTGACGTTGACTTCGCCCACTGCAGAGGCGGAGTAGGAGCTGCCGTGTGCTCTGGTGACGTCGCGCAGGGCGCGCGAGGAGCTGAGGTTGCTCACAGTGTTGCCGGGAGCGAGGCCGAGCAGGTAGTCGGCCACGGCCACCAGGGTGTATTCCTCGCCGAACATGCGGCCGTCTTCGCAGACGATGGCAAGACGGTCGACGTCGGGGTCGACCACGAAGCCTACGTCGGCACGGCCTTCCTTCATGAGGTCGGAGATGCCGGTGAGGTTTTCGGGGATGGGTTCGGGGTTATGGGCGAACTTGCCTGTGGGCTCGCAGTTGAGCTCGATGACTTCGGCCACGCCGAGGGCGCGCAGCAGTTCGGGGATGGCTGTGCCGCCGACGGAGTTGACGGCGTCGACGGCCACGCGGAAGCCGGCTCGGCGTATTGCCTCGGTGTCGACAGCCGGCAGGGCGAGCACCTGCTCGATATGGCGGCGTGTCCATGTGTTGTTGGTGTAGACCTTGCCGAGGCGGTCGACGGAGCAGAAGTCGAAGGCGCACTCGTCGGCGAGGCGGAGCACTTCCTGACCTTCGGCGGCGTTGAGGAACTCGCCGTTCTCGTTGAGCAGTTTCAGTGCGTTCCACTGGCGGGGATTGTGCGAGGCCGTCAGGATGAGGCCGCCGCAAGCCTTCTCGCCTGTCACGGCCAGCTCGGTGGTCGGGGTGGAGGCGAGGTCTATGTCGATGACATCGAAGCCCATGCCCATGAGGGTTCCGATTACGAGATTCTTGACCATTTGTCCGGACAGGCGGGCGTCGCGACCCACGACGATGCTGCGGGTGCTGCGGGTGGTGTGTCCGGCAGTGAACACGGCGAATGCAGCCGTGAACTTGACGATGTCGATAGGTGTGAGGCCATCGCCGGCGGGGCCGCCGATGGTGCCGCGGATTCCGGAGATGGATTTAATCAGTGTCATGGTTTTATGGATGTTATAGATAATGGTCGGTTGCGGGCTGCGTCAGTTGACGTTGCGTCCGTAGGTGAGGGTGTAGAGGAAGGGTATCACGTTGGCCTGTTCGTCCACCAGTCCCATCTGGCTCTTTACAACGAGATTGACCTTGCAGTCGACGGGCAGATACTTGAGCGGCTGCTGTATGCCCTGTCCCCACTGGTAGGAGCCCTGAATCTGGTAGTTGTTGAAGCGGAACCAGCAGGGCACCAGGGTCACGATGTTGCAGCCGCACTGGGGGAGCTTGCCGTCGGAGTAGTTCTCGAGGGCGTAGCGGGTGTAGCGGAAGTAGATCTGTTCGTCGTCGCGCACGCGGTTGTCCTTGGTGCCGGCGTCGAGCACCTGCATGTAGAGCATGCCGTCCTCGTCGAGGCGGTAGTAGGGGGCTTCGGGGCCAGTCTCGAACACGGTGTCGGCGGGTATGGACTGCTCGACGCGGTGGTCGGCCAGGAAGTTGTTCACGCTCTGGTTCTCCTTGTTCAGCAGGCTGGCGTAGCTCTGGTCGTCGCTGCAGGCTGTGGTAGCCGTGAGGATGGCCGCGAGGGCCATATATATAAAGCGGTATATTTTCATCTTTTTGTATGTTACTTGTGGATGTATTTGTCCTTGTTTTCCTGAAGGAGCGAGCGGAAGAATTCTTCGGCTTCGGCCATGGTGCCGTGGAAGTCGCCGCCGGCGGCGTTGAGATGTCCTCCGCCGTCGAAGTGCTCGGAGCATACCTTGTTGACGGGGAAGTCGCCGACGCTGCGCATCGACACGCGGATGCAGTCGCTTTCCTCGCGCATGAAGGCGCTGTAGCATATTCCGGGTATGGCCAGCGGGCGGTTCACCAGTCCTTCGGTATCGCCCTTGACGTAGTGGAAACGGTTGAGTTCCTCGCGGCTGAGCGAGATGAGGGCGGCGCCGTACTCGTCGAAGACTTTCATTTTTTCGAGGATGGCGTATGCGTTGAGCCTCATGCTGTTCTCGCTTGTGGTGTTGAACAGCAGCCTGTAGAGGGCTTCCTTGTCGGCGCCCTTGCGCAGCAGCTCGGCCACGACTATGTAGAGCTCGGGGTCGGAGCAGTTGTAGGCGAAGTTGCCCGTGTCGGTCATCATGCCGGCCAGGAGGCACTGCGCCGCCGGACGATCGATGATGTTGAACAGCTCAAGCCGGCAGAACACGCGGAACAGCAGGTAGGCTGTGGCTGCCATCTCGGGATGCGAGATGATGACGTCGGCCTCGAGGTCGGGGTTCAGATGGTGGTCGATGAGGATTTTGGGCTTGGTGCACTTGCGCAGCAGCGGCTCGAGGCGTCCCACGCGCGATGGCTCGTTGAAGTCGAGGCAGATGACGAGGTCGGAGGTCTCGAAGAGCTTTTCGGCGAAGTCGGGATAGCGGCTGCCGTCGACAATCTCTTTGGCTCCGGGCAGCTTTCGCAGCGGAGCAAGATAGAGGTCGGGGATGAGGACGCGCACGTCCTTGCCTATGGCCGAGAACACGTGCATGGCGGCCAGCGACGAGCCTATGGCGTCGCCGTCGGGCGTCATGTGGGTTACCACTAAAATTTGTTCGGCATTGTCAATGAGGCTCTTGGCCTTGTGTATGCTTTTTTCGTCGATTATCCGCGATATCATCGTGTGGGCGGCGGCAATAGGCCGCGGCGAGGCAAAGTTACTACAACTTGGCCACTTACGCAAGCACACGGCGCACGCGCGTACGGAAGAACGCGCACTGCCGACGATCAGTCTGTCGTTGGCAATGCGCGTATAATCAGCTTGATAGAATGCGCAGGCGCGGTACGGAGCCTCTGTCTGCTTAAGCTTTTTTAATGATTTCGGCCCATGCTTCGAGGCGTCCGGGTGTCAGGTCGGGATGGTTGACCTCGTCAAGCAGCAGGCCGTACATGGTGGAGCCGTCGCGGGCCTCGCTGTTGTTGAAGTCGTAGGCGTCGGCGGGATATTCGGCTATGAGTTCGGCACCGGTGCCTTTGAGGCGGTGATAGAGTTCGCCGACGGCATTACAGAATGTATCGGACATGGATTCGTCGCCCAGTCCGAATATAGCTATCTTCTTGCCGCTCAGGTTGAGAGCCGATGCGCCGGCGAGGAAGTCGTACCAGTCGGGCTGGAGTTCGCCGAGGCCGTGCGTGGAGCTGCCGAGAATGTCGATGTCGTAGTCGCCCAAGGCGGCGGGCGAAGTCTTGGCGACGTTGTGGATGTCGGCGTCGGCCACGCCGAGAAGCTTGCCGAGTCGGCGTGCCACCTCGGCGGTCATGCCTGTCGACGAGCCGTAGAATATACCGGTCTTTTTCATATGGAGTCAGTTTGTTCCTTTATTGTCCGTTTACTTTGGAAACACTCAGTCGGGTGCCTTGGTTCATCCTATGCAGTTAGAGCCGGTTCCCCAATATTTGTTAACGCTGGGGCGGTCAAGCGTCGTGCAGATGTGTTCGCGCAGTGAGGGAG
>JAIDUY010000374.1 GCA_029059965.1 Muribaculaceae bacterium | reverse complement strand
CGGCAATTTCGGCAGCGTCGTCAGTCGATGTGCATGCCGAGATGGGGAGGCAGAGCAGTGTGCGCGAAAGTTCCTCGGCTACAGGCATGTGCAGGTGTGAGTACTCGCTGTAGCACGGCTGCTTGTGGACGGGCAGGGGATAATTGATGTCCGTCCCGACACCTTCGGCTTCGAGGTAGGTGCGGAGGGCGTCGCGTTGCTCGCAGCATATGACGTATTGATGCCAGACGCATTTGTCGGGCTCGTTGATTGTCGGTTTGATAATCAAAGGATTGACGATGTTCGCATCGTAGGCGGCGGCCAATTTGCGGCGACGTGCGTTCTCTGCGTCGGTATGAGGCAGCTTGACCTTTAGGAAGGCAGCCTGAATCGGGTCGAGGCGGCAGTTGAAGCCGCAGTAGATGTTGTGGTACCGCCTGTCGGAGCCATAGTTGGCCAGTGCGCGGACGGTGGCCGCGAGCTCGGCATCGGAGGTGGTGACGGCTCCGGCATCGCCAAGTGCGCCGATGTTCTTGGTGGGATAGAAGCTGAATGCCGCCGCATGTCCGAGGCTGCCTGTCGCAAGCGAGTCGTTCAGGCCGGGCACGGACGCCGCGGCGCCTATGGCCTGGGCATTGTCTTCCACTATGATTATGCCTTTTTCGCGGGCAAGGCGCAGCAGATTGTCGTCCCAGCACGGACGGCCGTAGAGGTGTACCGTCATGAGCGCCTTGAAGTCGCCGGCATGTTCCCAAGCCTGCCGGGTGTCCATGTTCATGGTTTCTGCCGATGCGTCGATGAATACCGGTTTCAGGCCGGCGTCGGTCACGGCAAGAGCGGATGCGATGTAGGTATTGGCGGGCACAGCCACGCCGTCGCCTGTCTTAAGGCGTCCGAGTTCTATGAGGGCGCGGAATATCAGCCTGAGGGCATCGAGTCCGTTGCTCATACCGATTGCGTGGGCACAGCCGGTGCTTTCGGCAAGCATATGCTCGAAGTCGTCGTTTTCGTCGCCGCCGACATAGCGTCCCGATTCGACCACACGGCATGCCGCTTCGCGCAGTTCGGCCATGTAGGGCTCGTTTACAGTCTTGAGATTCAGGAATGGGAATCGCATATTGAATTGGTATATTCGTCGAAATCGCGTATATATTCCTCTTCGTCGTAGGGTAGGGAGGCCATGACAAGGCAGACGCTGCCCGACGAGAAATCATCGAGTGTACGCCAGTAGCCCGGCGGTATGTAGAGGCCTTTGTTTGGACGGTTAAGGGTCCATGTCTTCCACTCCTTGCCGTCGAAGATATTGACGCTGAAGCTGCCGTTGACAGCCAGAATGAACTCATGTAGAATCCGGTGCGAGTGTCCGCCGCGTTCTTCGCCTGCAGGGATGTCGTAGGTCCAGTACACACGCCGGATGTCGAAAGGCAGCAAGTTGTCGCCGTTCTGTACGAAGGTGAGATTACCGCGCGGATCGCAGATGCGCGGCAGTTCGATGATGCGTGGCGTTTCAGCGACGGCATCCGTCGGCAGCGAGTCGTGCGAGGTATTTTCCATATTAGGTGGATTAAAGGGGTTTGGCGAGTTCGGCAAGGCGTTAGTCGTCGTTGAATACGCGGCGGAAGGGCCAGTACTCAAGCGCTGACATA
>JAIDUY010000373.1:1648-3793 GCA_029059965.1 Muribaculaceae bacterium | reverse complement strand
CCACAGTCCATTTGCGGTCGTCGGAACCGTCGAAACCGGCTGCCATGACAGCAGTTCCGGTGCCCACGGTACTATTCTGTTCCATGGGGTGGAGCTGCTTGGTTTCCCATCCTCCGAAAACCCCGTTCTCCTTTACCATAAATTTGAATTCACCGTCATGGCCGTCATTGCCGTTGGCCGGGTAGAGCATACCTTCGTAGACAAATGAACCGTCGCCATTGTCGGTGAGCACATAGCCGGCGTTGTCGGCGGCGGGATCGCCGGGCCAGCCCATGGCGGTGGCTCCTCCCACGAGTTTGAAGCCCTCTGCGGCTTCGGCTGTGAAGCAAAGGAAGAGGAGTGAGATGATAAATAATGCCTTTTTCATTTATATCAATAGTTATAGTTTTGCTGGAGGTTACCGTTGTAAGCTTCAATTTCTGCGCGCGGTATGGGTTGGGCATAACCGCGTTCGTAGTATGTGATGGTGCCCATCATGGTTTTTTTGAAGTGACGGCATTCGTTTTCGAGAATTTCGTAGCGGCGCACGTCGAACCACCATTGGCCTTCCTGGAACATTTCGGCCCAGCGCTCGTACTTTATCACATCGTTGGCGAGCACATCGGCGGGGTCGCTGACGGCAGCCATGGTAGCGTCGGTGAGCGAGGTATAGTCGTAGGCCGAAGGCTGGTCGGGGCTTACGCCGTAGGCACGGCGGTGAACCTTGTTGACGTATTCGAGAGCAACGTCGGGACGGGTGGCGGCGATGGCCTCGGCATAGAGGAGATAGATGTCGGCCAGACGTATCACAGGCACGTTGGCGCTGCTGCTCCAGTTGTTGCCCGAGCCGTTTTCGAGGTGGTCGCGGTCGGTGAATTTGATGGGCTGGAAGTAGTAATGCTTGTCTATGCCGGTGATGGTCTTGGCTTCCCACGATTTATCGTACCAGGTGAGGCGGTTGCGGGGACCTTTGAGGGTGTCGTAGTGGGGCTGTGCGCAGCTTATGAACAGGCGCGGGTCGCACAGTTTTTCGTCGCGCATGCGGCGGCTGAGTTCGCGATATTCCGGGTCGAGGATGAAGGGGAAATTGTCGATGCTGCGGCGTGCACGGGCGTTGTAATCGGGGTTGACGACGCGGGCGGGGGCTATCGGCAGGTTCCAGCCGAAGCGGCGTACACTCTCGTCGTGCACGAAATGGTTGCCCCAGCCGCCGTTTGTGGCGGTGTTGAACTCTTCGCCGGGCTCGGGCATGGTGTTCATCTTCACGTCGAGGTCGGTGGCCCAGGGAGCGATGACGAGCTGGAAACCGCCGCCCGACGAGAAGCCGCCCCAGGGGCCTTCCTGCTTGGGATTGTGCTTGAAGTCTACCTCATAGAGGTTCTCGCTGTTGAATTCGTATGTCTCGTCGAAGTAGAAGGCGTTGCTGTACTGGTCGAAAGGCAGAAGCTTGGCGCCGGAGTTATTGATAATGTCCTCCAGCACGGGAATAGCCTCGTCGGAGCGGCGTGCCTGCATGAGGGCTTTGGCGAGCAGGCCGCGGGCGGCCCAGTATGTTACGCGGGTCTTGTCGGTGTTGTGTCCCTCGAGGAGGGTTGAGGCTTCTTCCAGGGTCTCGATGACAAAGTCCCATGTCTCGGCCACGGTGGCGCGCGGCGGCATCATGGAAGCCACATCGGTGGCCGGCTCGCGGATTATCGGGAAGCCCAGGCCGTCGGGTTTGCTCTCCAGCTCGAAGAAAATCTGAGCCGTCCAGTATGCGAAGGCACGCTGGAACAGAGCCTGTCCCTTCATGTAGTTGAGCTGGTCGATTTCAGACGACGGAGCGTTGGGGATGTAGGAGTCGATGCCCTGGATAGCGGTGTTGGAGTACTGTATCCATTTCATAGAGGCGCCGTATACGCCGGCGAGATATCCGCAGTCCACCAGGCCGTTGTTGATCGACAGGTCGTTGCGGCTGTCCCATACCTCATATGTGTCCTGCGAGTGGTCAATCATCCACATTACGAAGGGCAGCATGGTGTGGGGATAGAGGTCGTGGAGGTGACCGCCGGCATAAGCCGAGTTAAGCAGCAGGTCGCAGTGCTCCATGTTGGTGGGGAAGTTCTCCGGCGATACCGAAGACTCGTCCGCAATGTCCAGATAGTCGCTGCAGGCGGTGAGGCCGGC
>JAIDUY010000373.1:0-1548 GCA_029059965.1 Muribaculaceae bacterium | reverse complement strand
ATAGTCGCCTTTCTCCACCCAGAAGCTCGACACGGTGCCGAAGTTGGCGGAGGGGTCGCCCATCCACTGGCCGTCATCGCCGAACATGCCGCATCGGGGTTGGTCGGTAAGGCCGTTGTCGCCGAAGAACGAGTTCTTGTATATGTCGAGAGTGGTGTTGCCGTCGTCGCTGAAAGTTTGTGTTTTCTGCTTGAGTCCGTTGTATATATCGAAGCCGAAGGCTCCCTGGAAGTTGGCCGACAGGTCGAAGCCGCGCCACTGGGCCGCCAGATTCAGGCCCATTGTCATCTTAGGCCAGGGATTACCGATGTATTCCTTGCAGTTGTCGTCGATATAACCCTGTCCGTGGTCATCGAACAGAAGGTCACCCACGCCGGTATTCTCGCGCCAGTAGTACGGTTTGCCGGCAGCGACAGCCTTTGCATTGAGAGCGTCAATCTGCTCCTGGCTCTGAATGATGCCAAGGCAGCGGTAGCCCCAGAGTTGAGCCATCGGATGGCCGTTTTCCGTGCGGTTTATGCCGTCCATGATAGGCTCGGCGCCGGCGACACCCAGATCCAGTATTTTGTTGGAGTTCCAGGAGGCGTTGAAACCGACGCTGTAATTGAAGTCGGCCACGCGGTCTATCCAGTTTATTGTCAGCTCGTGGCCTATGTTCTGCACTTTGCCGACGTTCACAGGCATGGAGGGCTGCCCGTTCCAATAGTTGCCGATGCCCGATGCATAAGGCATCTTGCGCCAGTAAAGCATGTCGCGGGTCTGACGGTCATAGAAATCATATGTCAGGCTCAGCCGGTTGCTGAACAGCGAGAAATCTACGCCGAGGTCGAGCTGGTGCACTTCCTCCCACTTGATGTCTTCGTTAGGAACCTTGAAGTTTGCCCAGCCGGTAACTTCTTTTCCGTCGAAGCTATATTTGATCTGGTCGCCGGAGAAAGAGCGGGTGTATAGGAACTGGCCGATGCCGTCGTTGCCGAGCACACCGTAGCCGGCGCGGATTTTTACATCGTTGAGCCATTTGACGTTATTGCGGATAAAGCTCTCTTGGCCCAGGCGCCACATACCGTTGATAGAAGGGAAGGTGCCCCAACGGTTGTTGCGGCCAAAGCGGTCGGAACCGTCGCGACGCACCACCGCGGTGAGGTAGTAACGGTGGTCGTAGTTAAAGTTGAGACGTCCGAAAAAGCTCATCGAATGGCTTTTGCCGATATTGTCGGTGGCCGTTTTGTTCACATTGGTGGAGAGATTCATCGAGTTTACCACATCGACGGGGAAGTCGATGGCACGCACCCAGTTGCCGTAGCTGTTGTAGTTGTTGGCCTCGCTGCCGGCCATGAGCTTGAGGTTGAATTTGTCGGCAAAGCAGTCTTCGTAGGTAAGGGTGGCGTTATAGGTTAGCTCAAGCGAGGTGCCGGCATCCGACTCGAACGAAGCCGACTCGTGTCCCGACCTGAATTCGAATTCTTCGGCGAACTTGCGGCGGCTGTAGGCGCCCAGTTTGGCAATGCCGTTTACATGGAGCGTGAGTTCCGGAATGAAACGTACGGT
>JAIDUY010000372.1 GCA_029059965.1 Muribaculaceae bacterium | reverse complement strand
CTCGGCTATACCCTGCGCACGCCCAAACTGCGTTTCATCGACGGCTTCCGCATCTACGGTACCGCCAAGAACGTGTTCACCATCACCAAGTTCACCGGCGTAGACCCGGCCTCCTATCAGGTCAACGGTCTCGAACCCGGCGCACAGGGCAGCCGCACCTACTATCCGACAACACGCCAGTTCATCGTTGGCGTCCAGCTGGATTTCTAAACCTCAAAGTCCAAGAATCATGAAAATTGCCAAATATATCGCAGCAGCCGCTCTCGCCCTGGTAAGCCTTCCGGCATGCACGGACCTCGACGAGACACTGTACGACCAGGTAAATACCGGTAACTACTACAATACAAAGGACGACGTGGTGCGCGCCACCTTCCGTCCCTTCGAACACGCCTTCTGGAGCATATGCAGCCGCCATGTACTCAACGAACTGACTGCCGACCAGCTCATAACCCCTACCCGCGACGGATGGTGGGACGACGGTGGCCGATGGCGCCGCCTCCACTACCACGAATGGAATGTCGAGGACGGCGGTGACGCCCAGACCGAATGGAACGGCTGCTTCCAGGGCATCATGCAGTGCAACTACGTAATCGAAGACCTCGCCCAGCTCGACGCCGAGCGCTTCGGCTTCTCGCAGCCTGAGTTCAACAACCTCACCGCCCAGTGCCGCGTGCTCCGCGCATGGTTCTATATCCGTCTTCTCGACGCTTTCCGCAACATCCCCTTCGCAGTCAGCTACAACGACGTGAGCCTCAACACACTGAGCCAGGTCGAGCCTCAGGTCATCTTCGACTTCATCGAAAAGGAGCTCAAGGAATCCATCGAGCTGCTCACCGTCAAGAGCAGCCTCGGCACCAACTCCAACATCCAGGGGCAGTGGACCAAGGCAGGCGCCGCTTCACTCCTCGTCCGTCTGTACCTCAACGCCGAGGTCTATACGGGCACTCCCCGCTACACCGACTGCGAGACGGTCGCTCAGGAAATTCTCGACGGTGTCTACGGCGCCTACGCCGTGGCCGACCGCTGGGACGCCGCCTTCGACTGGGACAACGACGCCTGCGACGAAGTCATCTACGGCTTCCCCGGCAGTCAGGGCTACTCCTTCTGGCACTATCAGGGCGATACATACTGGTGGACAGTTCCCGCCCGCGCCCGCTACTACTTCAACGACCGCAAAGCCAAGGCCGGCGACCACAACTGCAAGTACGCCGCCTCGCCCAGCTACGACCTCGACGGTCAGCTCTACACCTATGAGCTCGGTATGCCTGTACAGAACTTCCGCAAGTATCCCGGCGACTACCGCATGACCCTCTACCGTAACCTCGGCAACAGCACCCGCGAGGGCATGTTCCTCTTCGGCTATCTCGAATATACCGACGAGAACGGCAACATCCGCCGCGTAGGAGCGCCCGAGCAGCCCTACGACCTCTACATCCGCGATGCCGTGGGCCGATTCATGAGCCTCTCCCCCGACCGCTGGCCCACCGACAAGACCAGCAACCTGATGAACGGCGACCATAACTCGGGATGGCACTTTGCCAAGTATCCTTTCTACAGCGACGAGGACGAGCACCAGATGGAAAGCGACTACACCGAAATCCGTCTACCCGAAATCATCTACTCGCTGGCCGAATGCAAGCTCCGCGCAGGCCGCAAGAGCGATGCCGCCAAGCTGCTCAACAG
>JAIDUY010000371.1 GCA_029059965.1 Muribaculaceae bacterium | reverse complement strand
GATTCGAACCCTGGGTGCCCGCAAGGGCACAACGGTTTTCGAGACCGCCCCGATCGACCACTCCGGCATCTTTCCTTGGTCTTAGCGGGCTTTCGCCCTTTTGCAAGTGCAAAGTTACGACTTTTTCGCGAACCCGCAAAATATTTTTTGCATGCGGTCTGCTCTTTTTGGCAAGTCGCTGTGCGGCAGGTGTCAACGGGGGGCAAGGAGGGCGTCGAGGATGGTCATGGCGGCCATGGCCCTGACGACGCTCACTGCCCGCGGCACGGCGCAGACGTCGTGACGACCCGACAGGCGCAGTGTGCACGGCCGGCCCGAGGCGTCGACGGTGGAGACTTCGCGACCGGGCATGCTGGCGATGGGCTTGAAGGCTACGCGCATGGCGACGGGTGCTCCGTTGCTGATGCCGCCCTGTATGCCGCCCGAATGGTTTGTGGCGGTGCGTATGCTGCCGTCGGCGCCGGTGGTGAAGAGGTCGCAGTGCTCGCTTCCGCGCATGGCGGCCGCGGCGAAGCCGTCGCCGTAGTCGAATCCTTTTGCTGCGGGGATGCTCATCATGGCTGCTGCGAGGCGTGCCTGGAGCTTGTCGCCGACGGGGTCGCCTATGCCGGCGGGCAGTCCGGTGACTACGCAGCGCACGATGCCGCCGAGTGTGTCGCTGTCGCGTCGCGCCCGGTCGAGCGCGGCCTCCATCTCGCGGGATTTGTCGGGCTGTGGACAGCGCACGGGTGAGCTGAAGATGTCGTCGTCCGACGGTATGCTGCCGTCGGGGACGCCGGCGCTGACAGTGCCGATGCTTTCGGTCCATGCACGCACGGCTATGCCTTTGTCGGCAAGGATGGCGGCGGCGATGGCTCCGGCCACGACACGGCATGCCGTCTCGCGGGCGCTGGCTCGTCCGCCGCCGCGCGGGTCGCGGAGGCCGTAGCGGCACAGATAGGTGTAGTCGGCGTGGTTGGGACGCAGAGGACCGTCGGCGTCGGGATAGTCCTGCGGCCGGGCGTCGGTGTTGCGGATTATGAAGCCTATCGGCGTGCCGAGCGTGCGACCTTCGTATATGCCCGACAGGAATTCGACCGTGTCGGGCTCGCGCCGTGTCGTGGCACCGGAGACGCTACGCGGCGAACGGCGCTCCATGGCCGTCCGCACGGCTTCCATGTCGATGGCAATACCGGCGGGGACGCCGTCGATGACGCCGCCGATGGCCGGGCCGTGGCTCTCGCCGAAGCTTGTCAGCCGGTAGTATGTCCCGAAACTGTTCATTGCTTGATGAGGTCGGCTGTGGCGGCTCCGACAAAGTCGATGAGCGTCTGCGGTTCGATTTTGAGCTGCAGCCCGCGCACGCCGGCGCTGACGTAGATTTCGGGGTAGTCGCAGGCGCTTGTGTGGAAGAATGTCGGCAGGGCTTTTTTCATGCCTATGGGGGAGCAGCCGCCGCGGATGTAGCCCGTGGTCGGCAGCAGCTCCTTCATGTGGATGAGGTCGGCCTTCTTGTCGCCTGCGGCCGCGGCGGCCTTCTTGAGGTCGACTTCCGCGTCGCCCGGAACCACGCACACGAAAAGCCCTGTGCGCTCGCCCCTGAGGACGAGGGTCTTGAAGACAAGCCTGATGTCCTCGCCGAGCTCCTCGGCCACATGGGTGGCGGCCAGGTCGTTCTCGTCGTAGGCGTAGGGGATTGCCTCGTAGCTCACGCCTGCCTTGTCGAGCAGGCGCATGGCGTTGGTCTTGGCTATTTTGCCCATCACTCGTTCATGAGCAGGAAACGCTCGGCGTCGATGGCCGCGCGGCAGCCCATGCCTGCGGCGGACACGGCCTGCTGATAGACGGGGTCGGCGACGTCGCCTGCGGCAAACACGCCTTCGACGCTCGTGGCCGTCGAGCTGCCCGTAGTCTTGATGTAGCCCTGTTCGTCAAGCTCGAGCTTGTCCTTGAAGATTTCGGTGTTGGGGGTATGGCCGATGGCAAGGAAGAAACCGTCGATGGCGATGTCGAAGGTGTTCTCGTTCTCTGTTCCTCTGTTTTCAACCAGTCGTGCGCCCTCGAGGACGTCCTGGCCGAAGAGCCCGACGGTGTTGACGTTGAAGATGACCACAATCTTGGGATTCTCCAGCACGCGCTTCTGCATGTACTTGGATGCGCGGAGCTTATCGCGGCGGACCAGGAGATAGACCTTGGCGGCCAGTCCGGCCAGATAGATGGCTTCCTCGCATGCGGTGTCGCCGCCGCCGACGACGGCCACAGTTCGGTTGCGGAAGAAGAAGCCGTCGCAGGTTGCGCAGGCCGAAACGCCCATGCCCTTGTACTTCTCCTCGTCGGGCAGGCCGAGGTAGCGCGCCGTGGCGCCGGTGGCCACGATGATGGTGTCGGCCTTGATGGTGGTGCTGCCGCCGTTGATTTTGGCGGTGTAGGGGCGCGAGGAGAAATCGACTTCGGTGACTATGCCGCCCAGCACCTGAAGGCCGAAGCGGAGAGCCTGCTTGCGCAAGTCCTCCATCATTTTAGGACCGGTTATGCCGTCGGGATAGCCGGGGAAGTTCTCGACTTCGGTTGTGGTGATAAGCTGGCCGCCGGGCTGGATGCCCTCGACCATTATGGGTTCGAGACCGGCGCGCGATGTGTAGATGCCTGCGGTATATCA
>JAIDUY010000370.1 GCA_029059965.1 Muribaculaceae bacterium | reverse complement strand
GTCAAACGGTCAAAAAATCCCATAGAAATCCACTTGCGGTAAAATTCATATACGGTACGCCATTTTGGAAAATCATTAGGTATGAGTCTCCATTGACACCCTGTCTTGATTAAGAAAAACAAGGCATTAAGAACCTCAAACATGTCAGCCTTTGATTTCGTATTGAAAATTTCCGGAAATTTTTCTAAAATAAAGTTGCGCTGTTCAAGTGTCAAATCAGTAGTATATCCCAATCTAATCCAACAAATTATAAATGCTTAAAATCATATAGCTGAATTGGGGTGAAATTAATTGTGTGCTGATGTATTAAATTACCTTATCATCGCATCTCTCCGGTGCTTTTTGCCTTGTTCTTCAGTCACGTAGCTACGGCTACGCTCCTTCATCACAAGACAAAAATCACTCAGAGATATGCGACCCCAGCATTAACAAATATTGGGGAACCGGCTCTAAAATAATATGCTCGGACGAGGACCAGCCTCAAGTCGAGGAGCTCTCTGCTCAGTTCGAGCGCTTGGCGTAAATCTGGTGTCACTCCCCTCGGGCGTAGGCCGTGCCGTTGAAGAAATGACAGGCCGGGTGAATCTGTCGCTCAGAGACGTACAGGCGGTATTCCGTGAAATACTGCGCCTGATGGACGACAAGGGATGCCGCCACACCCTGCACCGAAGCTATGGCCCGGGCGGATTCTTCTGCCTCTGAGCACCCTCTGAGGCGTCTGTACTGCAATATTCAGAAATAATTCCGTATTTTTTCCATCTGACTCGCCGCAAAGCGCTGTCGGACGGGATTTTTTTGTTAACTTTGCGCAAAATTTGGTAAATTAGGTAATTGTAATAGATGGAAAGTTTGTTAGAGTTGTTTGCTCCACAGAACACCAGCCTTGCGGCGACCCTGATATTGCTGTCGTTTGTGATAGCGGCAGGTATCTTCATCGGCAAGATAAAGATATTCGGAGTCTCGCTCGGGGTGACCTTCGTGCTGTTCGTGGGCATCCTCATGGGTCATTTCCGATACGAGATTGACCCTGAGATTCTTAAATTCGTACGCGAGTTCGGCCTCATTCTGTTTATATTCTCCATAGGTCTTCAGGTCGGCCCGGGCTTCTTCTCGTCGTTCAAACAGGGCGGCGTGCGCCTCAACGGCCTTGCGCTTTTGGGCATCGCCCTCAATGTGGCGATAGTCCTGATTATATACGCCGCAGGATGGGTGCGCGACGTACCGGCTCTCGTCGGCGTGATGAGCGGTGCGGTGACCAACACCCCCGGCCTCGCGGCCGCCCAGCAGGCCGTCACCACCATGGCCGGCGCTCCCGCCGATGCGGCCAACACCATGGCCAACGGCTATGCGGCGGCCTATCCCCTCGGCGTCCTGGGCATCATTCTGAGCATGTTCATCGTCAAGGGTCTGTTCCGCATCAAGACCGATGAAGAAATCAAGAAAATACAGGAAGATCAGGAGGACAGCCACCTGAAGCCCTACCTGCTCACCGTCAAGGTGACCAACGAGCTCGTCAGCGGCAAGACCATGGTCGAGCTGCACGACATCGTACAGACCAACTTCGTCGTGTCGCGAATCATGGGTTCGGACAGCGTGGTGACCATCCCCAAGTCGTCGACCGCCATACACACCGGCGACCTTCTGCTGATTGTCTGCTCGGCCCACGACGCCGACCGTTTCAAAGCCGTCATCGGCCCCGAAGTCGAGATGGACTGGGAATCGGCACCCACACCCGTCTACTCCCGCCGCATCCTCATCACAAAGAGCGAGTACAACGGCGTGGCACTGGGCTCGCTGCGACTCCATAACGGCTACCGCCTGAACTGCACCCGCGTCAACCGCGCCGGCGTCGACCTGCTCGCCGCTCCCAACCTGCGCCTGCAGATGGGCGACCGCATCACCGTCGTCGGCGACCTGCAGGACATCGACCGCCTGGCCGCACGCCTGGGCAACTCGATGAAGCGCCTCGACCAGCCCAACCTCATCACCATCTTCGTGGGCATCATCCTCGGTATTGTCTTAGGCTCCATCAACCTCGGCTACGGAATGAAGCTCGGTCTCGCCGGCGGCCCCCTCGTGGTGGCCATCCTGCTAAGCCGCTTCGGCTACAAAGCCAAGCTGGTCACCTACACCTCCTCGGCAGCCTCGCTGCTGCTCCGCGAGCTCGGCATCTGCCTGTTCCTCGCCGCCGTAGGCATCGCCGCCGGACGCGACTTCGCATCCACCGTCTTCACCGAAACCGGCATGTGGTGGGTAATCTACGGCTTCGCCATCACCGTGATACCCCTGATTGTAGTGGGTTGCATAGCCCGCGGCGTCTACAAAATCAACTATCTGACCATCATGGGTCTTGTCTCGGGCGGATGCACCGACCCCCCAGCCCTGGCCTTCGCCAACAACTCGACCGGCAACGACGCTCCCGCCGTGGCCTACTCGACAGTCTACCCGCTCACGATGTTCCTGCGCGTGGTAGCGGCCCAGGCCCTGATACTCTGCCTGATGTAGAGACACGGCACCACACAGCAACGCCCGGATTCTCCGATTGGGGATTCCGGGCGTTGCGGTTTTATGATGGAGTGATGATCAGTCGTTTACATCTCATCGCTCTTGGTAAACTGATGGTCCTTGATTTTCCGGACAAGGACATCGGCCTGCTGCACGCCGACGGCGCGCCAGATAGCTTCGCCGTTCTTGAACAATATGAGTGTCGGGACACTCTGGACACGATATCGCATCGCCAGCTCGCGGTTAGCGTCGATGTCGATCTTGAGGATATTGGCCTCGTCGCCGACAGTTTTCTTGACATCCTCGAGGATGGGGCCCTGCATACGGCAAGGGCCGCACCAGGTGGCGAAGAAATCGACGAGAGTAGGCTTATCCTCGGCGATGAGTTTATTGAAGTCGCTCATAATATCTTGGATTGTTGTTGTTTAAGCATTAGTCGATACCCTCGGCATAGTCCAGGCCGATATAGTGCTGGTAGGGATGGTCGCATGCGGGGCATTTTACGGGAGGTTCGGTACCTACGCTCTCATAGCCGCAGACGAGGCATTTCCAGCGGATGGGTTTGTCGCGCTTCCACACAGTGCCGTCCTTTACCTGCTTGAGGTAGTGAAGGAAGCGCTGGCGGTGGCGGCTCTCGATGGTGGCGATGGCACGGAAGTGCTCGGCGATTTCGGTGAAGCCCTCCTTCTCGGCCACTTCGGCCGCCTCGGTGTAGAGCTTGACGCCTTCGTAGAGTTCTTCCTCGGCAGCGGTGGCCAGATTTTGGGCGGTAGTGCCGATGACGCCGGCGTCAGCATTGACGGGCACGGTCAGCGCACCGCCCTGAAGGAACTTGAAGAACACCTTACCGTGGCGCATCTCGTTGGCGGCGGTGTCGTTGAAGACACGGGCGATAGGGAAGTAGAGCTCTTTCTCGGCCTGCTGTGCGTAGAATGTATATCGGGTGTATGCCGCAGATTCGGCAAGATAGGCAATCACAAGATTTTTTTCAGTCTGAGTGCCTTTCAGGGATTTTTCAGCCATGATTGGATAGAGAGTTTGTTAGACGATAGTTGCGGTCGGTCCGGGGACCGGCCTTTATCCCATAAACGCGACTAAGCCCGCTAATGTTCGCAACATTTGCCAAGACGGCGAAAAAGCAGTAATTTTGCCCCTGCAATGACAGAACGAGAAAAAAATACGGACATCCTTTTCGGCAGCCCACGGCGCATAATGGCCGGGCCATGCAGCGCCGAGACCGAGGAGCAGACACTCACCGCCGCCCGCGGAGTAGCCGCCGCCGGAGCCGACGTGTTCCGCGCCGGCGTATGGAAGCCCCGCACAAAGCCCGGCGGATTCGAGGGCATCGGCGCACCGGCGCTGCCGTGGCTCGCCCGCGCCCGCCGCGAGACAGGTCTGCCCGTAATCACCGAGATTGCCACGCCGGCGCACCTGCACCTCGTCCTCGAGGCCGGGCTCGACGGTGTGTGGATAGGAGCGCGCACGACAGCCAACCCCTTTGCCGTCCAGGAGCTTGCCGACGCCTTTGCCGCTTTGTCCGACCGCGAGCGCAATTCGCTGGCCGTACTCGTCAAGAACCCCGTCAACCCCGACCTCGAGCTATGGATAGGAGCCATCGAACGACTTCAGGGAGCCGGCGTCGGGCGCCTTGGCGCCATACACCGCGGATTCAGCTCCTACGGCGAGCGCTACTACCGCAACGCCCCGATGTGGCGCATACCCATCGAACTGAAACGCCGCATGCCGCAGCTGCCCCTCTACTGCGACCCCAGCCACATCGGCGGACGGCGCGACCTCGTGGCGCCGCTGAGCCGCCAGGCCATGGACATGGAATTCGACGGTCTGATTATCGAAAGCCATTGCAAGCCCGACAAAGCCCTGAGCGACAGCGCCCAGCAGATTACCCCCGACGAGCTGCGCGAGCTCATCGCCGGACTCGACCGCCCCTGCCGAGCCGAAGATGGCGGACTCGACGACTGCCGCCGACGCATCGACGCCATAGACGATGAACTCATGGAGCTGCTGGCACGCCGCATGGCAGTGTCGCGCGAAATCGGACGCTACAAGCGCGAGCGAGGACTCGCCATCGTGCAGCCCGACCGCTACCGCACCCTCATCGAGCGCCGCGCCGCCGAGGCCGCACGCCTGAAAATCGACGAAAACTTCGTCCGCTCCATCCTCGAAACCATCCACGAGGAATCCGTCCGCCAGCAGCTCAAGCCATAAAAGGCAATTTTTTGTTGCTGATGCCGTTATTAGAGTATGTCTGAATTTCCGATAAAACGATATACCCTGTTGCTGCTGTGCGCACTGGCGTTCGCGGCAGCATGGGCGGCACCCGTCAAAATCAGCGGACTCATCACCGACGAGGAGAACGAGCCGCTCGAATTCGTGTCGGTCAAGGTGTCCGGCACCGCCCTTGGCGCTACCAGCGGACTCGACGGCCGCTACACCCTGAGCGTGCCTCAGGCCGACACCATCCGCCTGGTATTCTCATGCATAGGCTACGAGGATTCGCGCCGACGCCTGCTCGACCCATCGGGCGAGGTGACAGTCAACGTCAAGATGACGCCGGCAAGCTATGCCCTCGGCGGCATCGAAGTGACCGACTATCAGAAACAGCTCGGCGGCATACAGCGCCTCGATGCCGACGGCTACCGCCTGGCCCCGGACGTCAACGGCGGCAGCGTCGAAGGCCTCCTCACCACCATGGCCGGCGTCAGCTCCACCAACGAGATGAGCAGCCAGTACAGCGTACGCGGCGGCAGCTACGACGAGAACAGCGTGTATATCAACGGCATCGAGGTCTATCGTCCCCAGCTCGTCAGCTCCGGACAGCAGGAAGGCCTCAGCATCGTCAACCCCGACCTCGTCGGCGCCATCGGCTTTTCGACCGGCGGCTTCTCGGCCCAGTACGGCGACCGCATGAGCAGCGTGCTCGACATCACCTACCGCGAGCCCGAGGCCTTCGAGGGCAGCGTCTCCGCATCGCTCATGGGGGCCACAGCGGCGGTGGGCAGCAGCAGCCGGCGCTTCAACCAGCTGCACGGCATACGCTACAAGCAGAACAGCTCCCTCCTTGGCTCGCTGGACGAAAAAGGCGAGTACGACCCCAAATTCTTCGACTATCAGACCAGCCTCAACTTCACCATAAACAGCAAGTGGAAGGCCTCGCTGCTTGGCAACATCGCCGTCAACAACTACCGCTTCATCCCCCACAACCGCACCACCAAATTCGGCACCTCGACCGACGCCAAGGAGTTCACCGTCTACTTCGACGGTCAGGA
>JAIDUY010000037.1 GCA_029059965.1 Muribaculaceae bacterium | reverse complement strand
CTATTACAGCTAAAACAGCCGCCGCTCCGAGCACAGTAAGAGCGAATCCCGTAGAATCGACTAAAAGAATCCCGACAAGCATCCCGGCCAAAGCCGTTATCGCGGGGCGACATTCAAGCTCGCGAATCAGACTTCGGAAACGGCCAAGCATCAGTCAGTTCAGTCTTGTTCCCAGATTTGCAGCGCTGCCATGGCCTGCCCGAACAGCATCTCGAGGCCGTTGCTTGTGCGTGCTCCCCGAGCCTCGGCCCTGCGCAGGAACAAGGTCCGCTCAGGATTATAAATCATGTCGAAGCAAAGATTGTCCGGCCCGAGCAGCTCGCATGGGAATGGAGGACAGGCATCGACATCGGGGTACATGCCGACGGGAGTCGTGTTGACAACAATCGGATAGTCCGCCAGCAGCCGCGCATCAATATCACCATAAGCAATCTCATCGGTCGAAGGTGTCCGCGACACTCGCATTGCCTTTATGCCGGAATGTCTGAGTGCGGCCATCGCAGCCAGCGAGGCACCGCCGGTGCCAAGCACGAGCGCACCCTTGTCGTCAGGACGCAGCAAAGGCTGTAGAGCGCCCGCAAAACCGGCGACATCAGTATTGAACCCGTCCAGGCCGAGTACACGGCCCGAAGCGTCGCGACGCACGCGCACCGTATTGACTGCTCCCACTTCCGCCGCCGTCGCATCCTCGCTGTCGAGAAACGCACGTATAGCAATCTTGTAGGGAGCTGTGACGTTGAAGCCCTTAAGCTCGGGATTCATAATCAGCAGCGAATACAGAGCCTCGCCCGTCAGCTCAGGCAGGGCGAAGTTGCCGTAGCTGCGCCCCGAGCCGTCCTGCGAGAACAGCTCGCCGAAAAACATCTGCGAGAAGCTGTGTTCAAGTGGATAGCCGATGAGGCCGAAATTGTAGGAACCGTGTATATTCTGCTGCATTTCAATCAGTTTTTACGGCCGGCGGCATAGGTGCGCCAGCGTTCCATAAGCGCCGTCATGTCGGCGGGCAGTTCGGAGGTGAAGAACATTTCCTCGCCCGTCTCGGGGTGTACGAATCCGAGGGTTCGCGCATGCAGAGCCTGCCGCGGGCACTGCTCGAAGCAGTTGTTGACAAAGGCCTGATATGACCCAGACTGCACGCCGCGCAGAATCTTGTCGCCGCCATACCTCGCATCATTGAACAGCGGATGGCCGAGCGAGCGCATATGCACGCGAATCTGATGCGTGCGTCCCGTCTCCAGGACGCATTTCACCGCCGACACGAAGCCGAAATCCTCGATAAGCTCGTAATGCGTCACCGCGCGCTTGCCCTCGGGCCCATCGAGCGGGAAGGTAGTCATCTGCAGCCTGTCCTTGGGCGAGCGTCCGATGTTCGTAGCCACAGTACCCGCCGCAGGGTCGGGACGTCCCCACACCACGGCGACATACTCGCGCTTGGTAGTCTTGTTGAAGAACTGTCGGCCGAGGTCGGTCTTGGCATCCGGTGTTTTGGCCACGACGAGCAGCCCCGACGTATCCTTGTCGATACGATGCACAAGACCGAGGCGCGGGTCATTGACGTCGTAGTCGGGGTTATTGCGGAAGTGCCATGCCAAGGCATTGACGAGGGTGCCGTCGTAATTGCCGTGACCGGGATGCACCACCAGTCCGGCGGGCTTGTTCACCACCATCACATACTTGTCCTCGTAGACAATGTCGAGCGGTATGTCCTGTGCTACTATTTCGAACTCGTATCGAGGGCGGTCCATCACCACCTGCACCACGTCGAGAGGCTTGACGCGGTAGTTGCTCTTGACGGGCTTGCCGTTGACAAGGATGCATCCCGCATCGGCAGCCTGCTGGACGCGGTTGCGCGACGATTTCTGCAGACGCTCGACCAGGAACTTGTCCACGCGCAGCAGCGCCTGGCCCTTGTCGGCCACGAAGCGGAAATGCTCGAAAAGCTCGCGCCCGTCGACGTCGACCACCGAGTCGCGTCCGTCGTCGAGTTCGTCCTCGGTCACGATGATGTGTTCTGCCATAGAATCAGTATTCGGGGAATTCCATTTCCGACATCACTTCCAAGTCCTCGAGAGCCAGCGAGTCGGGTTCTTCGACAGGGCCTGAGCCGACCTTGAGGGTCACCGTCGAGGTGACAGGCAGCACCGTGCCGACGTTGATGGGAGTGTCGCCGTAGCGTGCGCCCATCACGAGGTCGGGAAATTCCGAAGGAACCGACTCCAGACGGATGTCGCTGATGCCGATGCCGCGCAGGTAGCTGATGGCCTGACGCGACGACACGTTGCCCGTGAGAGGCATCGACACCGTGACCTGCTTGGGCGAGAAAGCCGTGGTGGTGACATACACCTGCCGACCCTCCTTGACCACAGCACCGGCCTTGGGCCACGACTCGACCACAGTGCCCGGAGGCATGGAGCGGTCGTAGACCGAGTCGTTGATTTCGATGGTCAGATTGTTGGCGCGCAGCACGGCCTCGGCCTCGGCATAAGGCAGATTCTTGACCTGCGGCACCACGGCGGTCGAGCCGTGCATGGTCCAGCTGTCGAGGAAAATCATTGCGCCCCACAGCAGAATCATTGTCACGATTCCGATGAGGATAAACGTACTGAAGATGCGGTGACGCTTGTAGAAGTCGCGTATGGAAAACTTTTTTGCAGGCATAAATATGTGGAAATGTGACAGAAAGAGGTCTTAAACAATGGAGCAGGGA
>JAIDUY010000369.1 GCA_029059965.1 Muribaculaceae bacterium | reverse complement strand
GGCTCACGCCGATGCGCAGCGAATACAGCGCTTCGTCCGGGAGGGTGAATGTGTGGTTGGTCACCGTCTCGATGCCGTGCGTATATCCGCTGGACCCTGCCGTGCCGATATTGTCGGTGCTGGCCGGATTGACTTCCTGCCCGTTGACGGTGAAGGAAAGCCTGTGGCCGGCGCCGGCGAAGCGGCTGATGAACGAGCACTGGAACCACAGCTCGCCGCCGGGCACTGCGGAATCCGGGAGCTTGAAGTCGAAGGTGCGGGTCTTGGTGTAGCGGAAGTCCTCGCCGACGAGCAGCGGGCCGGCCTCGCCCGGGCTCGACAGCTCCGATTCGTGGTGGAGGCGGTCCATAAAGGTCGTTGCCAGCTCGGACCCGGCGGCAAAGGTGCCGGCGGGGGCTTCGGCGATGGTGCGTGCCTCGGCCTCGCTCTCGGTGACGAAATAATATGCCTTGTCGGAGTAGACGTTGAGCTGATAGGCGAAACGTCCGCCGGTGCTGATTTCGTTCCAGCATCCGGGGCCTGTGCCGTAGAACACCACGGCATTTTCCGGCGTCAGGGCGGACTGCAGCAGGGGCAGGTCGGCAGGGGTGTTGGCCTTGGTGAGGGCGTCGGGCATACGTCGGCCTCCGGTGCCGTAGATGCGCACCTTGGCCGGGTCGGCGAAGCCCCACGAGCGGAGCGTGGATGCGGGAATCTGATAGAGGCCGTCGCGATCAATGCTGATTTTGACCCACTTGCCCGACGCGAGTACCGACTCGGCCGGATAGTGGTCCGCGTCGAAAGCGGCCACCTTCGACGGAGCGAGGACAGCCAGAACAGCGACAGCAAGGGAGAGAATTATATGGCGTGTGGTCATAAGAGGCACAATTGTTCAGAGTATAAACGGATTGTGCCGTCTATTATTGTGCCGTCAGCGCATTTGGGCGATGAGATATGCCATATAGGCAAGGTAGGCGACGGCCAGGATGGCTCCCTCGGAGCGCCTGATGATGCGCTGGCCGTAGAAGCGTGTGCCATTCCAATAAAGCGGGACGCCCGTATGAGCGTCCCGCTTTGTAAAATATTGTCAAAAGTCTACTTGGCATAGAAACTGAGTATGCGCGAGCGCAGTATGAGTTCGTAGCGCGAGCGCACCGATTCTGCCATGGCGTTGGTGTAGTCGCTCTTGGCCTTTTCGAGTTCGGTGGCGTTGGCGCGTCCGTTGTCGTACTTGACGGTCATGGCATCGTAGGCGGCGCGTGCCGAGGTCAGGGCTGCGGCGGTGGCCTCGCGCTGGCGGGCGGCGCCGAGGGCCTGTGTATAGGCCTGGTTGATGGCCTTGTAGAGCTGCATACGTGCGTCGTCGAGGCGCAGGCGTGCGTTCTCGCTCTCGATGCGGGCGCGGCGGACGCTGTTGCGGGTGGCGAAGGCGTCGAAGATGGGCACCGACAGACTGAAGCCTACGCTCTGGCTGAAGTTGTGGCGCATCTGTCCGCCGAAGCTCTCGTTGTTGATTCCGCTGGTGTGATAGTAGTTTGTTCCGAGTCCGGCGCTGAAGCTGAGGGTGGGGATATAGCCGGTCTTTGCGACGGATACATTGCGCTCGGCGGCCTCGGTCTGGAGCTCGGCGGCGCGTATGGTGTGGTTGCGTGCCATGGCGGCCTCAAAGACTTCGTCGGCGGTCATCAGAGGCGGCAGGGAGTCGTCGAGGGGGCGGATGCGGAAGTCGGCGTCGGCGGGAAGGTTGAGTATCTGCGAGAGGTCGAGCAGAGCCAAGGTGCTGTCGTTGGCGGCCCGGACGGCGCTGAGTTCGTCCTGACTCAGCTGAGCCTGCGCCTGGCAGAGGTCGAGCTCGGGCAGGCGACCTTCGTCGACAAGGGCCTGTGTGCGTTCGAGCTCGCGGCGCGACATGGCCACGCGCTCGCGTGCCACAGCCGACAGCTCGGAGGTGTAGAGCGCCTGCAGGTATCCGGAGATGACGTTGAGGGTGACGTCGTCCTTGGCGGCTTCGGCCTGCTCGAGCACGGCGGCGAGGTTGGCCTTGGCGTAGCCCATGCGCCTTACGGCTCCGAGTCCCTGGAACAGAGGCAGCGAGAGCTGGGCACCGGCGGCGAAGTTCGATGTGTTGCGGTTGGCGTAGGTATTGTCCATGGTCAGGGCGCGGCCGAAGTTGAAGTTCTGCGAGGCGTAGCCCTGTGCGGTGGGCAGAAAGCGGTTGCGGGCGTCGTCGACTTCGAGTTCGGCGGAGCTTATCTGAAGTGAGCGGGTGCGGACGTCGATGTTGTTGTCGATGGCATAGGCGATGCAGCGGTCGAGGGTCCACTCGTCGGCGGAGGCCGTGACGGCGCTTGCTGCCAGGAGCAGGGCGGCTGTGAGTCTGGTGAGTGTCATGGCTTAGCGGATTTTGTCGCCACGGAGGATGGCCGTGCTGTCGATGCCGTTCTTGATTTCGATGTCGATGCCGTTGCTGAGGCCTGTCTCTACGGCGGTGCGGGTGTACTGCGCGGGGTGGGCGGTGGAGTCGGTCAGTACGTAGACGAATGTGCTGTCGCCGGCGAACTCGACCACGCCCTCGGGCACGGAGAGCACCGATCGTGCCGAGGCGAGGGCCACGGTGGCGTTGGCGCTGTATCCGGCGCGCAGGCCTTCGGCGCTGTCGAGGGCGAGGGCGGCCTTGATTTCGAAGGTGTTGGCGCCGCCTGTGTCGTCGCCCTTGGGTGCGATGTACTCGATTACCGCCGAGGGCGAGAGCTCGGGCATGGCGCCGACGGAGATGGTCATGGGCATGCCCACGCGCAGGAGCCCGACCTCGGTCTCGTCGACTTTGCCTTTGAAGATGAGGTTGTTCATGTCGGCGATGGTGGCGATGGTGGTGCCGTCGTTCATGGTGTTGGCCTGGATGACGGAGCTGCCGACCTTGACGGGGACGTCGAGGATAAGGCCGGTGATTGTGGCGCGCACCATGGTGTTGCTCTCGCTGGCGTTGTAGCGGCTGACACCGTCGCGGACGATTTCGAGGGCATCGGCGGCGGCGGCCACTTCCTCGCGGGCCTTGTCGAGGTTGCGGCGCGAGGTCTCGAATTCCTCGCGCGAGATGACGCGGCGGCTGTAGAGGGCGCTGTCGCGGCCGAAGCGCGTGCTGCAGTCGGTCAGCTCGATGCGTGCCACGTTGAGGCGGTTCTGGGCGTTGGAGAGCTGCGAGGCGTCGGGCACGACCTTGATTTTGGCGATGACGTCGCCGGCGGCCACATGCTGTCCGGGCTCGACGGTGACTTCGGTGATGATGCCGGAAATCTGGGGCTTTATTACGATTTAGTCGCGTGGCTCGAGTTTGC
>JAIDUY010000368.1 GCA_029059965.1 Muribaculaceae bacterium | reverse complement strand
CTCTCTTTATTTGATGATTTCTAAACTAACGCGATTTTTATCGCACCAGTAGTATTATCTGATAAACAAAGATAATCATAATTTGATTACGCCTCATCAATCTTAGCGTTTTTAGCGATTGTCAGATTTTTTTGGCGGCCGGAAAATAAAGTGTTAACTTTGCGGGCGACAAATAACATTTTTTAGGGGTGCGACGCCCAGAGGCGCTTCCGGAGGGAGGCGTCGGCGAAGCTGAGATCATACCCTTTGAACCTGATCCGGGTAATACCGGCGTAGAGAAAAAACTATGGACAAGCACATCACACTGCTTGCCGCCTGTGGAGCACTGGCCGTGGCGCCGACTGTCTCCGCAAGTGCGGCAGAGGCCTCCGGGTCCGAAATGTCGAACGATACCATCGCCCTGAGCGGTATCGAAGTAGCCGCCAACCGTGCGGCGGCGAACACACCTGTTGCGTTCACAGTAGTGAGCCGCGCCGAAATCGAGCGCGTCAACGACGGACGCGACATTCCCTTCCTGCTTTCGATGACCCCCTCGCTGACAAGCACTTCCGATGCCGGAGCCGGTGTCGGATACAGCGGCTTGCGCATACGCGGCATCGATGCCTCGCGCATCAACGTCACCGCCAACGGCGTGCCTATCAACGACGGCGAGAGCCACAATGTCTACTGGGTGAACATGCCCGACCTCGCCTCGTCGCTGCGCGACATTCAGATTCAGCGCGGCGCCGGCACGAGCACCAACGGCGCCGGTGCATTCGGCGCAAGCGTCAATATGCTCACCTCGGCACCCTCGACCGACGCATATGCCGAATTCAGCGGCAGCTACGGCATGTATAATACCAACATGCAGTCGTTGCGCGTCGGGAGCGGACTGCTGGGCGGCCACTGGACCGTCGACGCACGCATCAGCCATCTCGGCTCCGACGGCTACATCGACCGTGCGTCGTCGTCGCTGTGGAGCTACCTCGGCCAGGTGGGTTACGTCAACGGTGGCACCTCGCTGCGTCTGCTTGCGTTCGGCGGCAAGGAAGACACCTACATGGCATGGGACTATGCCTCCAAGGAGGAAATGGAAGAGTACGGACGCCGCTACAATCCGTGCGGCAAGTACACGGCTTCCGACGGCAGCACCGCATTCTACCCCGACCAGAAGGACCACTTCGTACAGCACCACTTCCAGCTCCACCTCGGACAGACCCTCGGCGAGTACTGGCGTCTGAGCGCCACCGCATTCTATACCAAGGGCGACGGCCACTACGACCAGTACAAGACCAAGCGCACACTCGTCGAGTACGGCCTCGACAACTACATCGACGCCGACGGCAATGAGATAAAGAAGAGCGACCTCATCCGCCTGAAATTCAACGACAACGGATTCGTAGGCGGCAATGCCACGCTCAACTATCGCCGCGGTCGCGTCGACGCCACACTCGGCACCGGCATCAGCAACTTCCATGGCAAGCACTTCGGACGCATCAAATGGGTACGCAACTATGTGGGCGATATCGACCCTCTCCAGATATACTACAACAACACGGGCAATAAATTCGACGCCAACGTCTATGCCCGAGCCGACGTGGCCATCAGCCGTCCGTTCTCGGCCTTCGCCGACCTGCAGTACCGCCACATCAACTACCGCATCGACGGCGTGAGCGACAACTACGACTGGAACACCGAATCCATGGCAGAACTCGCCGTGCATCAGGTCTACGATTTCTTCAATCCCAAAATCGGCGTGAACTACACCGACGGCCGCCATCACCGCGCCTTCGCGTCGTGGAGCGTGGCTCACAAGGAACCCGTGCGCGACAACTTCACCGACGGCGACCGCAACCACACCCCCAGGGCCGAACGCCTGTTCGACTACGAACTCGGCTACACCTACAGCCACAACCTCTTCAACGTGGGCGTCAACCTCTACTACATGGACTACAAGGACCAGCTCGTGGTGACCGGCCAGCTGTCCGACACGGGCAATCCTCTGAGTGTCAACGTGCCCAAGAGCTACCGCATGGGTATCGAACTCCAGGGTGCGCTGAAGCCCTGCAAGTGGTTCGACTGGCAGATCAACGCCACGCTCTCGCGCAACCGCATCAAGGACTTCACCGAGTACATCTACGAGGACGAGTGGACCAATCCCATCTCCCGCTACGTAGGCGACACTCCCATAGCCTTCTCGCCCGATTTCCTGCTCAACAACAGCTTCAACTTCCACTGGCGCGGGCTCGAGGCATCGCTCGAAAGCCACTATGTGAGCAAGCAGTACATGAGCAACGCCCATTCCGAGGAGCAGATGCTCGACGCCTACTTCGTCAGCAACCTGCGCCTGGGCTATGACTTCGGCGCCGTGCTCGGCACCCGCGGCGTGCGCCTGGGCCTGACAGTCTACAACATCTTCAACGAAAAATACTGCAACAACGGCTACGCCGGAGCAGGATACTACCGCGGCGACAACGGCGAGCCCGTCGTCTACCGCTACGCCGGCTACGCCGCGCAGGCCACCTGCAATGTGCAGGGCAGCATCAACATACGCTTCTGATGACAGAAATCATCCAATTCCTTACGTTCGACAGGGTACTCGAGATAATCGGGTTCCTTGTCGGACTTCTTTATTTGTACTGGGAATACCACGCCGACCCCAAAATGTGGTTCGCCAACATAGTGATGCCGACGGTATCGTTCTGGGTGTACTATCGCGCGGGATTGTACGCCGACTTCGCCATGAACTGCTACTACTTCGTCATGGCAGTCTACGGCTACATCGTGTGGACTCTCGGCCTACGTCACCGCAGCAGCGCCGCCAAGGCCATAACGCACCTCGGCATAAAGCGACTTGCCGTGCTCGTCCCCTGCGCCCTCGCCGTCTATGCCGCCATCGCATACTGGCTCGTGTGCTGGACCGACAGCACAGTCCCCTACTGGGACGCCTTCACCACGGCCATGAGCATAGTGGCCACATGGATGCTCGCCCGCAAGTATGTGGAACAATGGTGGGCGTGGATAGCCGTCGACGCCGTTTGCGTCGGCCTGTACTGGTACAAAGACCGTCCCTTCTACGCGCTGCTCTACCTCCTCTACACCGTCATAGCTTTCTTCGGCTATGCCAAATGGCGCAGGCTCATGCGTGAGGATTCCCGGCGTCCCTTGCCCTGACAAGCTCGATGGCCTCCTTGCCGCTCATGGCCTCGATGTCGATTCTGACGATGCAGACCACCTTGAAGAAGCGTGCTATTTCATCGTCAGGGTCTATGCCGGGACAGTATTTGCGGCACAGTTTGATCAGGGCTTCGCGCCTTTCGGCATCATCGGCCACAATGCGGGCCTGACCGAAGACGATGGCGCTGCGGAAGTAGGAAGTAAATTCCTCGGGGACGACATCGTCGCGGTCGACAATGCACAGCGAGCACTTCGGATTGCGGCCTATGGCATCTATCTTATGCCCCTGAGCCGCTGAATGAATATAGATGGACGCGCCGTCGAGCACATAGTTCACCGGTACGGCATAGGGATAGCCGTCGTCGCCGTCGACAGCCCAGACGGCATATTTGCCACATTCTACAATCGCCTTTGTTTCTTCTTCCGGCAGCAGCTGGCGGAAGCGGCGCATCCTGTGTCCTTTCATGCCATTACTTTTAATCCGATTATCGACAGAATGAGCGTCGTGATGAAGAACAGGCGCCAGAAAGTGGCCGGCTCGTGGAAGAAAAGGATTCCGACAAGCACCGCGCCTACGGCACCTATGCCCGTCCAGACGGGATAGACAGTGCCTATGGGCAGTTTTTCGGCAGCTTTGGCCATCAGAAACATACTCAGGGCCAGCGAGACAAGAAATCCGGACCACCATCCGATTAGTTCGTGGCCGGTCGCTGTTTTGGTTTTGCCGAGGCAGAAGGTGAATCCAACCTCCATCAGCCCGGCAAGTATCAGTATAATCCAGTTCATGACTGATATGTCTGTTCGAGGGCTGCAAGAATTCTCGGCGACTCCTTCCAAGACGCCGCAAAGTTACAAAAAAACGTCCGGACTCCAAAAACCGGAATCCGGACGATAATTTTTGTTATCGGTCTCAGCGGATATATTCCTTGGTGACGGACGAGCCGCGGCGCACGATGTAGATGCCTGCCGACGGACGGAGCACTCGGATGCCTTCGAGCGTATAGTACTCGGGAAGCACGTCGGAATCGACTGTCACATCCTCCACCCCGCTGGCAAGATAGTCGGGCAGGGGCGCGGCGGGAGTGGTGTCGCGGGCAGGCTCAACGCTCGACCCGTTGACGGTATAGTCGCCGAACCTGGTCTTGAGCCAGTTGATTTTGGCCTCGAGGTGAGATACGGCGGCATCACGGCGGTGACGCATGTCGGAGTTGTCGACCACGCCCATGCCACCGTCGGGAACGGGCTGATCGCGCCAGCGACGGCGGTCGGCTTTGGCAGCCTCGGAGATATGGCTGACATAGGCGTCGATGTCGGCAATCACGCCCTCGAACTGCGAAGCCATGAACCACAGCCAAGTCTCGCGCACCTTGTCGTTGAACTTCTCGTTGCAGCGAATGCTGGGAATCCACGTGTTGCCGAAAGGACTGTGATTGTAGAAGTAATCGTCGGTCGGGCCGGAGAAAGCGTTGCCGAAGTCCCAAAGTGGCGAGAAATGCCACTTGCGGTCATCGCCGCGGTCGCGGAACAGATAGGTCGATCCGTGATAGGATTCGGTATGCGACACTATTTCCTCGACTATGTAATAGCGTGCGGCATCGTCAAGGTCCATATACGACCACAGATTGTCGCTGCAAGCGCCCACGGCCTCGTTCATGGCCGTGAACTGGTCGGTGATAAAACGGCGCTGAAGCTCGGAGTATTCCTCGGGGGTATCGAAGGTCACGCGGAGCACGTCGAGGAAATAGCCGTCGACGCAGCTCAGTTCCTCCATGCGAATCTGGTTCTCCTCGTCATAGTTGTCGAGTTCGACCAGATAGCCGCCGGATGCGAGCGCGGGGTCGGAGACAGTGTCGTCGAGTTCCTCGATATTGATGCGGGCGGAAGCTAT
>JAIDUY010000367.1 GCA_029059965.1 Muribaculaceae bacterium | reverse complement strand
CTCCATGCTGCTGTTTTTGGCGGCATTCACGAGGTGACGGGTCACTACTACGCGCACTTTCCCGGGCTCTTTCATGAGACGGCGGGCGCGCACGGCCGTGTAAGCATCCTTGAAATTATGCGCGTGCAGCACTATGGGTGCGTCCATGCGGTTGAGCACTCGGGCCAGGGTCATTGGGCTTAGAAAGTCGATGGCGCCGCGCAGAGGCAGATGGCCGGGCGTGAATCCGGCGGTTTCGAAAGGCTTGTCGACGGCTTCGCAGCGGCGTGTGACAACGGCCACGCTGTGCCCTTCGGCCGTGCACCGGCGGCAGAGGTCGAGCACATATCGCTCGCCCCCTCCCCATGCTTTGTTCGATACCAGATGGACGATGTTCATTTTGGGCGTATAGGCTGGCAGGCGGTTGGGCTGACAGGCTTCTTTTAGGTGATTGAGGGCTTAGGGTGTTTAGGCTTTTTTAAGGTCTCTAAAGTCTTTAATGACATTAAAGGACCTTCAGTTTTTTTTAAGGAGTTTGCGCGAGGTGCGGTAGGCGTGCATGGTGGCTATGAAGCGGGTTTTGGCAATGTCGTTGCCTGTGGCGCCGTCGAGTATGGCTCCGTCGCGCAGATGGCATTTGAGGAAAGCGCATGCGGCGCGTAGCCAGCGGAAGGGTGCCGGAGCGTCGATGCCTGCTGCCGCCATGAGGCGTCCGCGCAGTTCGGCATGGCGCAGTTCCTTGAAGTGCAGCTCGCCGATTTCGGTGCAGCGGAAGTGCAGCATGTCGCCCTGCAGCAGCTGCGGGCTTATGCTTCCGGCATATGTCAGGCGTTCGCCTACGTCGAGAAGGTCCCACGAGGCATAGCGCTTGTCGAAAAGGCGTGTCTCGACAGAGGGGTGCATGCCGCTGTGCGCTACCGGACGGCCGCAGACATAGCTCACCACCCGGAAGCAGTACATGCGGTGGCGGAATCCTTCGGCCTTAAGGGCTATTATGCTGCGGCGAAGTTCGTCGGAAAGCACTTCGTCGGCATCGATGGAAAGCACATAGGGAGCGCTCGCCAGACCGGCGGCATACTGCCGCTGCGAGCCATAGCCGGCAAAATCGCGCTCGGTGACCTTGCAGCCGTAGCGGCGGCAGATTTCGGCCGTATTGTCGGTCGAGTGCGAATCGACCACCACGATTTCGTCGGCAACGCCGATGAGCGAGTTGAGGCAGCGTTCGATGTTGCGCTCCTCGTTGCGGGTTATGATAGTCGCGGATAACATTTTATTGAGCTAATAGGCGGTTGAGCGGTTGGGCGATTGGGCGGCTGGGCTTTTGGGCTGACAGGCGGCTAAGCTGACGGGCTGTTAGGCTGATGTGCAGACGGGCTGATGGCTTGTTGGCTTGTCCGCCCAGCAGCCCGTCAGCCCAATAGCTTGTCAGCCCGTCAGCCCAATAGCTTAAACTTCGAGGTCGCCGTCCACTACTTCGTGCCAGGGCAGACCGTTTTCGGCGAGGGCGGCCAGGAAGGGATCCGGGTCGAATTCCTCGACGTTGCGCACGCCCTTGAGATTCCATTTTCCGGTGAGGAACATCATGGCGCCTACCATGGCGGGTACGCCCGTGGTGTAGCTCACGGCCTGCATGCCTGTTTCCTTGTAGGCGGCTTCGTGCGAGCAGTTGTTGTAGATGTAGTATGTCATCGGCTTGCCTTCCTTGCTCTTGCCCGAAATGCGGCAGCCGATGGAGGTTTCGCCGTGATAGTTCTCGCCGAGGTCCTGCGGATTAGGCAGCACAGCCTTGAGGAACTGCAGAGGCACGATTTTGGTGCCGTTGTATTCCACTTCGTCGATGCGTGCCATGCCGATGTTCTGAATCACACGGAGGTGTGTGAGGTATTCCTGTCCGAATGTCATCCAGAAGCGGGCGCGCTTGATGGTGGGGAAGTTCTGCACGAGGCTTTCG
>JAIDUY010000366.1 GCA_029059965.1 Muribaculaceae bacterium | reverse complement strand
CATCGTATCGTGAAGACGGCTCTCTCCTCGTGTCCCTGCCATTACCTACCCTCCCCGACGGCCGCCACACCGTCAGCCTCTCCGTGGGAAGCATACCGGGTGAACGCGCCAGCGCCGACATCGATTTCACGGTAATGTCGGCAGGCCTCCGGCTCGCACTTTCGTCCGATGCCGACAGAACAGTGCGGGACAATGTCACTTTCGACATCGAGAACCTTCCGGTGGAACTCGGCAGCATGCGTCTGCTGATAACCGACGACGCCGGAACAACGGTGCGGACTGTCGAATCGCCCTCATTCCCTTATGAATGGAATCTAAACGGCACCAAGGTAGCCGACGGCGTATATCACGCCTGGGTAAGCGCACGGAGCGGAAATACGACAGGTACTTCCGACAAAGTGACATTCACCATTGTAAGACAATAAAAGCAGTTTTTTGCAGTTATAACAATATGCCCGGCTTACCAGACCCGGTCCAATATTGTAACAGATGAAGAACATCCTCCTCCACATATTCATTGTGCTGTCCATGTCGCTGGCCTGTGCACTCCCTGCGTATGCCGATGAGACAGGCAAGAACGAGTTCAACCCGGTCGAAACGGGCGTCACTTCGCTCAGCATCGCCCCTGACGCGCGAGGCGCATCTATGGGTGACCTTGGCGCGGCTACCGACCCCGATGCCAACTCGCAGTTCTGGAACCCCTCGAAATACGCTTTCGCATACAGTCAGGCGGCCATTTCGCTGAACTATACCCCCTGGCTCCGCAAACTCGTCAACGATATCTTCCTTGCCGACGTATCAGGCTACTACAAGATAGGCAGTTCCGACAATCAGGCCATAAGCGCGTCGCTGCGTTATTTCTCGCTCGGCGAGGTGACCACTTCGCAGGATGAGGGTATCGTGGGACAGACTCTGAATCCCTACGAGCTGTCGTTCGACATCGGTTATTCACGAAAGCTGTCGGAGAAATTCTCGATGGGTGTTGTATTCCGTTACATCTACTCAGCCTTAGGCTTCTCCGAATCCTATGCCGGCGACCAGAATACGGGCGCATCGGCATTCTCGGCTGACATCTCGGGCTACTATACGACCTACCCCATCATCGGTCGTAACGAATGTCAGTGGTCCTGGGGCTGGAACATATCCAACATCGGCACCAAAGTGAGCTACGACGGCGGCGAAAATCCCGCGTTCCTGCCCACCAACCTGCGACTCGGCACAACCTTCATGTTCCCCCTGGCCGACTACCACACACTCGCGCTCTCGCTTGACCTCAACAAGCTGCTCGTTCCCACCAAGCCCCGCCGAAGCGACTTCGCAGACGGCATAGAGGGTGAAGAAGAATACATCACCAAACTCGAGGACTGGCGCAACATGAGCCCCATCACGGGCATCTTCAAGAGCTTCGGCGACGCTCCCGGAGGTTTCAAGGAAGAGTTGCGGGAAATCACATGGTCGTTAGGCGCCGAATACGCCTACAACAACCAGTTCTTCCTTCGCGCCGGCTATTATTACGAAAACGAGTATAAGGGCAACCGCCAGTACTTCGGCCTCGGTGCCGGATTCTCGCTCAACGTAGTCCGCCTCGACGCCTCGTACATGCTTGCCACAGCTCAGACTTCGCCTCTGGACCAGACGCTGCGCTTCACGCTCACGTTCGATATGGACGGCCTGCGCGACCTCCTCGGCAAACGCCGCTGACATCATGAACATCATACCCGACATACGAATCGGAAACGGTTTCGACGTCCATCGCCTGGTCGAGGGACGTCGTTGCATTATCTGCGGAGTCGACATTCCGCACAATCTCGGCCTGCTGGGCCACAGCGACGCCGATGTCGCGCTGCACGCCCTTTCCGACGCCCTGCTCGGAGCCGCAGCCCTCGGCGACATTGGCAAGCATTTCCCCGATACCGACGAACGTTGGCGTGGCGCCGACTCACGTATGCTCCTGAGGCAGGTCGTAACCATCCTTGCCGAGTCGGGCTTCAGCCCCGTCAACGTCGACCTTACCATCATCGCCCAGCAGCCGAAGATGCTGCCGCACATCCCGCAGATGAGGGCCAACGTCGCTTCCGACCTTGGCATCGACATCGACCGTGTCAGCGTCAAAGCCACCACAACCGAAAAGCTCGGCTTCACCGGGCGCGGCGAAGGCATAGCGGCCCAGGCGACGGCCTTGATTGCGAAGAGACAATGAT
Source organism: Muribaculaceae bacterium (assembly GCA_029059965.1). Classification (GTDB taxonomy): domain Bacteria; phylum Bacteroidota; class Bacteroidia; order Bacteroidales; family Muribaculaceae; genus CAG-873. Next base: position 16,905 of record JAIDUY010000366.1, on the reverse strand, counting down.
GTTAGCTATTCAACCAGACAAAGTTCCGTATCAAATCCCCATGCCAAATAACATGGGGATGGTGCGATATTTTCTTGCCCTCTCTGTTGTCATATCTCATTTCAATATACTTACCGGAGCGGACATACCATGGTTTTGCGGCAGCTATACCGGAGTCTGTGGGTTCTTTGCGGTCAGCGGTTTCCTTGTCTATGGCGGCTATCTAAGAAGACGAAACATAAAGCAATACATTCAGTCAAGGGCAAGGCGAATTTTACCAGCGTATCTATTCACCATAGTTTTTTTTGCAATAGCTTTCTGCTTTGTGTCTACGCTGCCGGTAACCGAATATTTCAAATCATCCCAGCTATACAAATACCTTATAGCCAATATATGCTTTGCAAATTTTGTCGAGCCCACACTGCCTGGAGTTTTTGATAATTATGCCATACCAGCCGTTAATGGTTCACTTTGGACGATGAAAGTCGAGTGGTTTCTTTATCTTTCAGTACCCATAAGTGTATGGATAGCCTCAAGATTAAAAATGAGACCACTGTCCTCTTTTTTATGGATTTATATTCTATCCGTCTTTTACAAAATCGGTTTCGACTATGCTTATAGCGCTACAGGCAAAGAAATATTCCAAATACTAAGCCGGCAGTTCTTCGGCCAATTGATGTTTTTCTATTCGGGCGTCCTGATTTACCATTATTTCAGCACCTTCATGAAGTATAAATGGTATATCATCATTTTCAATGCTCTTTGCTTGATTTTTCTAAGAGAAAACACAGTTTACTACTATGTCCTTGAGCCATTTGTCATAAGCAGTACTGTTCTATGGTTTTCCATGGTAGGAAAATGGGGAACTTGGGAGGGACGTAAGGACAATGTTTCGTACAACATTTATCTTGTACATTTCCCGATTATACAACTCGCAGTTTTCATGGGACTACCCGAAACCATTGGAGTCCCGCTATGCTTTGCCATTACACTCGCAGCATGTTTTGCCCTGTCCTTTATTATGCTTTATACTGTAGAGAGACACTTTTGGCGCAGGAAGCAGCTCGGATAAGACAGAAATATACGAATCAGTTAGTAGCGGATTGCATTTCGACGAGGCGGCGGTAGTAGCCGAGGGCGTCGGATTGCATGAGTTCGGCATGCGTTCCCTGCTCGACGATGCGTCCCTGATGCAGCACGCAGATGATGTCGGCGTTGCGGATTGTCGAGAGACGGTGTGCGATGACAAGGGTGGTGCGGTTGGCCATAAGGCGGTCGAGAGCCTGCTGCACGAGGGCTTCGCTTTCGCTGTCGAGAGCCGAGGTCGCTTCGTCGAGTATGAGTACCGGGGGATTCTTGAGCACTGCACGGGCGATTGATATGCGCTGACGCTGGCCGCCGGAGAGGCGGCATCCGCGGTCGCCGACGACGGTGTCGTAGCCCTGTTCCATTTCCATTATGAAATCGTCAGCGTTGGCAATCTTCGCGGCTCGTCGGACATCGTCGATTTTGGCGTTTTCGACGCCGAAGGCGATGTTTGCGAAGACGGTGTCGTTGAAAAGAATTGCCTCCTGGCTGACGGCACCCATGAGCGAACGGAGGGCCTTGACGTCGAGGTCGCGGATATCCGTGCCGTCGATTTTCACGCTTCCCGAGGCAGGGTCGTAGAATCGGGGGAGGAGGTCGGCCATCGTCGATTTTCCGGAACCGGACTGTCCGACGAGGGCAACGGTGGCGCCGGCGGGAATGCGGAGGTTGATGTCGTGTAGAACTTCGACACTACCATCGTAGCTGAATGTCAGACCGGCGTATTCGATGTCTTTGGCAAGAGCGGGGAGTGGCTTGGGGGCGGCGGGACTCTTGATGGGATTCTCGGCGTTGAGAATCTTGTCGACGCGCTCCATGCTGGCAAGGCCCTTCTGAATGGCATATGCGGCTTTGGAGAGCTCCTTGGCCGGGTTAATGATGCTGTAGAAGATGACCATGTAGTAGATGAACGACGGGGCGCTGAGGCCGCTGTGACCGCCGAGGATGAGGCTTCCGCCGAACCACAGGATGATTGCGATGGCTGTTGTTCCGAGGAGTTCGCTCATGGGATGGGCAAGGGCCTGACGGCGCGCCACGCGGTTGGAGAGGCGGTAGAACTGTTCATTTTCGGAGAAGAAGCGGTCGCGGACGCGGTCCTCGGCGTTGAAGGCCTTGACGATGCGGAGACCTCCGAGGGTCTCCTCGATGAGCGACATGAGGACGCCCCACTGGGTCTGCATCTCGTAAGAAGTGCGTTTGAGGCGCTTTCCGACCTTTCCCATCACGTATCCGGCCAAGGGCAGCAGGATGAACACAAAGAGTGTCAGCTGCCAGGAGATGACCAGCATGGTGGAAAGGTAGACGATGATGAGGACGGGATTCTTGAACAACATATCGAGCGAGGCCATGACCGAGTTTTCGATTTCGGCGACGTCGCCGCTCATTCGGGCCATCACGTCGCCCTTGCGTTCCACGGTGAAGAATCCGATGGGAAGTGCCGTGATTTTGCGGTACATGAAGTTGCGGAGGTCGCGGACGATGCCAGAACGGAGAGGAATTATGAAATATGAGCTCAGGAATGTCGCCCCGGTTTTGAGGGCTGTCATCAGCACGAGGGCGGCGGCGAGGATGGCGAGTGTGGAGGATGCGCCCCAGTCGGCGATGGACTGCTGCGTGTAGTAGTAGAAATTGTTGACGGCAACTTCCTTGAGCGAGCCTTCGTCCATGGTCATGTAGGAGTAGGAGGCTGTGTTTATCTGGAACAGCATCTCCAGAATCGGGATGATGAGAGCGAAGGAGAAGAGTGTCAGGAATGCCGAAAGAAGATTGAACAGGATGTTTAGACCCAGATACTTTTTGTACGGGGGAACGAAGCGGGTCAGAATCTTGATGAAGTCTTTCATACTACTTTTGGAGCTTGGGGTGGGATGGCATCGGCGGCGAGGCGCAGGCGGAACGGAGCGGGATAGAGGTTGTTGGCTCTGCGTCCGACGCTTTTGGCGAGACCGAGGGGCCGGCTCTGCCATGCGGGGAGGATGAAGGAGCGGGGTGTTCCTTCAGGGAGCCCGTCCAAAGCTTCGCCACGGAGGTAGGCTATGGCGCCGCGGTAATCGAGTTCGAGAAGAGGATATGCGTCCGGCGCAAGGGCTGTCGACAGGGCGAGCTCGAACGACGGAGCGAGGTCACGACCCTTGAGGGTCGCTACAGGGAGGCCGCCGCGTACCACTTTGAGCTGCTTGCGCAGACGGGCTATGAAGCCTTCATGATGACGGAGGACAGCCTCGACCGAGACCTTATCGGGCGAGACGGCAACATAGTCGGCGGGACGGGCCAGCGTCGCGTCGAGGAAGCGACGGGCGGCCGCGTCCTCACGGCTGCGGGAGTCGGGACGTTCGGCCGAGGGTGTGCCGGGCTTGCGCAGCGCGGCTATGAAGAGGCCCTCGCCCCTTACCCTTCCCGGGAGGAAACGGCAGGCTGCGATGTCCGAGCCTATGGCGGGTATTATGCCGTCGGAGCCGTCGAGCCCCAGATGGATGCTTTCGGCGCCGTAGGTGTCGATGAGATATTCGATGTTGAGTTCGTTCTCCTGCCTGTTGAAGGTGCAGGTGCTGTAGAGGAGGTAGCCTCCGGGGCGGAGCGCTTTCCAGAGGGCGTCGACTATTTCGCGCTGGAGGGCGGCACAGGATTCGACAAGCCGCGGGGTCCACTGTGCCACGGCCTCGTCGTCCTTGCGCATCATTCCCTCGCCCGAGCAGGGCACGTCGGCGGCGATGATGTCGAAGCTGTTCTTCATGGCGGCGAAGGCCTGGGCCGGGCCACGGGTCACGGCCACGTTCGGAGCGCCCCATTTGGCGATGTTCTCGGCGAGGATGTTGGCGCGATGAGGGTCGAATTCATTGGCCACGACCAAGTCGTCGGGGCCGAGAGTCTCAAGGATGCCGATGGTCTTCCCGCCGGGGGCGGCGCAGGCGTCGAGAACTCTTAGCGGCGCACCGTCGCGGGCAAGCGCGACGAGCCGGTTCATCGCGGCCTGCGAAGCCATCGAGGATGCCTCCTGGACATAGTAGAGACCCTGATGCCAGGCAGGATCGGCGGCGAATAGCGGCCGGTCGGCCAGATAGAAGCCCGAGGGACACCATGGCACCAAGTCGGCGCCGTCGGGGATGCGTGCGCCCTTGGCCGTATTGACACGGACGGCGACGGACGGCGCCGTCGAGACAAGGGCGTCGGGCAGAGCGTCGGCGACAGGGCCGAGGCTCCGGAGGCTTTCGAGGAAGAGGGGCGGGAGTTGACGGCTCATTTCAGACGTTGCTCAAGGATAGCGATGACCTCGTCGCGCAGATAGGGCATATGAACTACGTGCGGGCGGTCGTAGTCGGGATGGAAAGTGCCGAGATGGCCGTCGGCGACACGGATTCCGTACTCGGTCTCGAGAATGTAGCGGTAGAGACTCAGCTGGAGGGCGTAGTGATGGAAAGTCGTGTCGGGAACGTGGCCGACGGGCGCGTGGGCGGTCTTGCCGAAGCGGTCGGCCGTAATGGGAGTCCCGTCGAAGGCGACGATTTTGGAGGAGCGCTTCCAGTCGTAGATTTCGAAACGCGAGCCGTCGAAAGCGAGGAAGTCGAGGGTTCCGGCGATGCGGTATTTCTCGCTGTATATGCGCCATTCGCTTCGATAGGGCCTGAGGCTGACGCGACGGGTAAACTCCATGAAGTTGCGGAAGGCGGGGTCGGCCAGCGCCTCGGGCTCGGGTTCGTGACCGAGATAATGGCGCTCGATACGGTCGTGCATCACCGTGCCGAGGTCGCGCGCCTGCCGTCCCTTTTCGGCCCATTCCTTCTTGATGTCCTCGGCGCTGTGTCCAGGGGTGGCCTTGCGGGCGGCCCAGTAATCGACGTCGAACTTCTCGAAAAGGTCGTCGACCACCGTCGTCACGCTGTCGCATGGCAGCTGCGTGCCGTCGCCACAGTCCACATAGTAGGAGTGTGCCTCCTGATTGAAGTGAATGCGGCTGTCGCGCGGATGAGCATTGAGGTCGTTATAGGTCATAGGGCAGGTCCGTTATTACATAAACCGTCGCGGGAAAACAGTTTCATTAAAGAAAAAAATCCAAGCTCACCATTTGGCGGGTGCGCTTGGATTGGCAATTGAAAGTAGTCTTACCTGGATTCGAACCAGGAAACTCAGCTCCAAAAACTGATGTGTTACCATTACACCATAAGACTGACTCCACGCCCAACCCCCGCGGGGGCTAAAGCACTGCAAAATTAGTACTTTTTTTGCTATCGGCAAAAAAATAGGCAATTAATAATAGCTAAAGAGCACGATAAAGATTCCTGAGGCGTGGCGACGCGCGGGGACTTGATATTTTTTTGTGGGGTGGTGGTTTTTGATTATCTTTGAGGCGGATTGGTATTTATCAGACTTGATATGAGTTGCCGGCTTTTATATAGTTGCTTAAATGCACTGCCGTTTGCGTCTGTGGCGGGAGGCGACAGTTCGCGCTTCGAGGCGGCCATTGTTCCGGTGTCGGAGCGGCGTTTCTACGGCAGCTATGAGCGCGTGGACGGGCAGATGCGTGTCAATACGGGTTTCGGGCACTACAGCTTCGCCGACAGCGTGCACCGCTGGTACGTGAAGGACTGGAAGGGCAGCGTGCGCCACACGGCCTATCAGAACAAAGCGACGGGAAAGATGAGTTTCGGACAGCATACGTTTGTCTATCCGTCGGGGCTTCCGGTGATTACGGGCAATCCGGGCAACATCGACCGCTTCCATCAGGACAAGCGCTGGATCGATGCCGAGGGCCTGGACATGTACGACAACCAGGCCCGTATGTACGACCCTGTCTATGTGCGATTCACAACTCCGGACGAGCTGGCCGAGGAGTTCCGCGGCCATTCGCCGTGGGCGTACTGCCTCGGCAATCCCGTCATGAGGATTGATACGGACGGACGCCGCGCACGCAACCCGGAGCGTGCAGCCGCCAACCCCGGCTATCAGACAAGCGCCAATCCGCAGGATGACGACCCGCCATTATTGGTCAATGAGGGTGAAACACAAGAGGCTGAAAGCAATAAAACGCCAAAAATTTCTACGTTTATTGCAATTGTAACGACACCTTTTGGTATTATAAATAGCAGAATAGACTCAGCGATTAAGGCCTCTGAGATGGGAAAAGATATTAGATGTCTTTCTAATACATTAAAATTCTTCGGATATGTTGGACTTTCCTACAACGTAGGTTCTAACGTTTATACAATGGCGACCTATCATGAAGCAGGAGGCACAAATCCAATAGTCTATACAAAATGTTTCTTGGACATAGGTCTTAATGCTGCTGGAAATTTCGGAGGTGATTATGCTCCGTATTTTATTGGGGCTTCTGTCGTATTTACCCTTATTGATGTAAAAACAGATGGATTCGGGACAAATAAAATAGTGAATCAGCAGTTAAAAAATAAAGATGAACGAGATGAAACTGTTCGATGAATTATATTACTACTACTACCACAGTCATCTGCGCTCTGGAGATTCTTCGCCCTCGATATCGGCTGTTTTCAACATATGTGCTATCTGTACCTTGGCTATGAGCCAAATTCTACTTATTCCTGATGCCTTGGGCCTTGTCGACATATTCAATTTTGGAAGTTATCATGGTGTTACCCCGTATATGTATGCCACATTTGCTCCATTCCCCGTTTTGATAACGTATTACACATATGGGAAACGATATATAAAGCTTAGAACGCGGCATAAGATTTACGATAAGCAAAAGTCCAAAAATATAAGGCTTCTATTCTGTATATCTACAGTGGCTTTAGCTGCAATTACTCAGTTTTTGTGTTGGTTCTCCAATAATTACTGGAATTTTCATTGACATATAATTATGATATGGATTGGTTTTTCTATACTTACTCTTGGAGAGCACGGAAAAATGGGGTGCCGCTGACGGTGAGCTATGGCTACAATGCGCGCGGGCAGATGAAGTCGCTGGTGTCGAAGTATATATCGCAGTGGCTTGCCTACGAGGCGCCGGAATCGGACTATACGCCCAGCTATACGGGCAATGTGGCGAGGCTGCGCGAAAAGGATGTGTTCCGCACTACTACTTTCGGACTGGGCTATGACGGGCTCAACCGGCTGACGTCGTTCGCCACGGCGACGGGGAGCATGGCCGAGATTGTGGACTATGACCTGAACACCAATCCGGTGGCGGTGAGGCGCAGCTATCAGTCGAACATGACTACCGATGCCGTGCTGAGCTACGACGGCAACCGCCTGACGGGGGTGAGCGATGTGAGTTCGGACGCGAAGATGGGTACGGTTCCGCAGATTGCGGCGGGCGACTATGCCGACGCTATTGCCTACGATGCCGTCGGGCGTCCGGTGCGCGACGATATGCGGGGTATCACTTCTATAAGCTATCACCGCTCCTGCAACCGCCCGAAGCGGATTGAGTTCGGCAGCAAGGGGCGGCTGGACTTCGACTATATGCCCGACGGGCGGCTCAGGGCGCAGACCTACAGCCGCGCGGCGGTGCGCAGCGCCGTGCGCGTGCCGGGTAGCATCGGGCCGGCGGCGGGCGACACGGTGCCGGCGGTACGCGACAGTTCGCGCTTCGAGGCGGCCATTGTTCCGGTGTCGGAGCGGCGTTTCTACGGCAGCTATGAGCGCGTGGACGGGCAGATGCGTGTCAATACGGGTTTCGGGCACTACAGCTTCGCCGACAGCGTGCACCGCTGGTACGTGAAGGACTGGAAGGGCAGCGTGCGCCACACGGCCTATCAGAACAAAGCGACGGGAAAGATGAGTTTCGGACAGCATACGTTTGTCTATCCGTCGGGGCTTCCGGTGATTACGGGCAATCCGGGCAACATCGACCGCTTCCATCAGGACAAGCGCTGGATCGATGCCGAGGGCCTGGACATGTACGACAACCAGGCCCGTATGTACGACCCTGTCTATGTGCGATTCACAACTCCGGACGAGCTGGCCGAGGAGTTCCGCGGCCATTCGCCGTGGGCGTACTGCCTCGGCAATCCCGTCATGAGGATTGATACGGACGGACGCCGCGCACGCAACCCGGAGCGTGCAGCCGCCAACCCCGGCTATCAGACAAGCGCCAATCCGCAGGATGACGACCCGCCATTATTGGTCAATGAGGGTGACACACAAGCCACAAATGAAAATTCTGCATCAGGCAATCAGGATTCCGATTCTACAAATACCGAGCAAAGCCAAAACTCCGGATTCAACTATGACGGCGCTGCCGCTTTTGTCGGAGCCGGAACTGCGGTTAACAGTGGCAAGATAAGCCTGATTGAAAATGCAGTCGGTAAAGCCGGTTTAGTGGGTGAGATTGGAACATATGTCAAATTATCTAAATTAACCGGTATGGCGGGCAGCCTCATTAGTGCCGGATATTCAGGATATAAACTCTACGACTATATATCACAGGGTGGAAATAATTACACTGTTATGACAAAATATCTTGGAGAAACCGTAATAAACGGCTGCTCCGCAATCCCAAATACATTTGGCACTGTTTGTACAGTTATCTCTGTTGTGGATTTAGTTCTGGATCTGACAACAGACGGGTATGGCCTCGATTATTCAATTCTGGGACAATAGAATAATATATGTTTGACGCAGTATATTTTACGTTCTTTTGGGCGCATCTGAAGAGGCTCGGCCGCTTCGGAGCGTTGCTTATTACTTGTGCCAATGTGAGTATGCCGATTATTTTCTTTTTCCCATTTTCGGCTTGGATTATAAATTGCTATGTATGTCCTGTCAAGAGCTCAATAGTGCTTTTTGCCATGATAGCCTCTGCACTGGCTGTTTTAATTGGATACTTAATCACAGGAAGATACAAACGCGTTATATTCAATCGAAAATATGCAACTCGGAAATACAGGGTTTGGTCCTGGTTTTATTTCATGCTTACATTTATATGGATTATATTGCTGTTTATCCACGCCATTATTCGGATAGATGGACATTGGTAATTTCCGCATATCATATAGATTTTGAGAGGTCTAACCATGAAGAGTCGTGACTCAAACGTAGACAAACATCGCTCCCTATGGCTAGGGCACAGATGAAATTATTGATAACCAAATAAATAAACAACAATGAGTCCAAACGCACTATTCTACTCGTATTATTGGGATTTCAAGAGACAGGGACAGTCCGGTATTCTGGGAATGATATTCATGCGCTTCTTCATAATATATTTCTTCTTATCGTTATTTCTGCTCTGTATAATTGAATTATTCTACGGACATACGAGCTTTATCGCAGTCCCTATGACAACCGCTACACTTCTCATTGGCAGTATAATTTATTATGTAAGCTGTGGGCGATACAAAAGAATCATAGCTAATCATGAGAAATACGATAAGGACGTCAATCGGGCTATCATGCGTGTGGCCATCTTATGTTCGTTCGGTATCGGTGAAATGGGATTTTTATTATTGTTTCTTCGAAATGTCATCAATTCACATTCGTAGACTATCTTGATTGACACATACTTCAGACCAAGGTGATGCAGCCCTATTTCTCCGAGATGACCGATGTCATTCAGTAAATGTACGTTAGCTTTTAGGCGCGGCGAGGGCATCGCTTCTGATTGGGCGGGAACGTAAGTCGGCGTCCTTGCCGGACGCCCTGCTTTGGGGGGCGTAATCCCGGCACACCTCCGCTGCGCTGCGGTGTACCGGGCTACGAGTAAGTCGGTGTCCTGGCGGACACCCTCTGCAGTTGGTGTGGCGGGGAGATGATTATTTTGTGGGTCGTAGATTTTTGATTAACTTTGGGGTGGATTGGTATTTATCCGGCTTGACATGAGTTGCCGCCTGTTTCATAGTCACTTCAATGCACTGTCGTTTGCTTCTGCAGCGGTGGGCGATACCGTGCCGTTTGTACGCGACAGTTCGCGCTTTGAGGAGGCTGCTATTCTGCCGGTGTCGGAGCGGCGTTTCTACGGCAGCTATGAGCGCGTGGACGGGCAGATGCGTGTCAACACGGGATTCGGGCACTACAGCTTCGCCGACAGCACGCACCGCTGGTACGTGAAGGACTGGAAGGGCAGCGTGCGCCACACGGCCTATCAGAACAAAGCGACAGGAAAGATGAGTTTCGGACAGCATACGTTTGTCTATCCGTCGGGGCTTCCGGTGATTACGAGCAATACGGGCAATATCGACCGCTTCCATCAGGACAAGCGCTGGATTGATGCCGAGGGCCTGGACATGTACGACAACTTGGCCCGTATGTACGACCCTGTCTATGTGCGATTCACAACTCCGGACGAGCTGGCCGAAAAATTTACTCACGTCTCGCCGTGGGCGTACTGTGCGGGGAATGGGATTGCGTACAAAGACCCGAGTGGAATGGTTATTGAAATTGCAGGGTCAGTTACGGCAGAAAACAGAAAAGGTATTATTTCTGAATTGAGTACACTAAGTGATGACCGATTGGTTTTGGAGAAACAACGAAACGGGAATTACCGCGTAAACATAAAAGAGGTACGCAAAGGTGAGCATCCAGTCGGCACATTATTGGTGGGCAGCCTGATAAAGGCGAAAGAAACCACAACAATAGATAGCGGGAATTCATTAGGGGCAATATTAAATAATAAATATGCTAATCGTAATGCTTTTCTTTCGGCAAAACAAAGCCCTACCGGGACATCTATCGCAAATATAATGCCAGGTCTTCCTGCCAAAGCAAAAATTGGTTATAATGAATCAACAGGTAAATATATCCGTGAAGACAGTCCATTGTTCGTTGTCATAAGCCACGAGCTAACTCATTCTCATATTGATTTAACTGGCAATAAGATGGAAGGAAAGGTCATATATAGAGGTGAGGAAAAGTCAGCATTTGAGCTGCAGACATTAGGTTTAATTGGTGATTATCCAATTAACGAAAATAAAATCAGAGAAGAACATGATGTACCAAAACGCATACAATATTAATATTTGGCTGACTCTCATTATGTACATTGTCATATGGCCGTCATTGTCGGGTTGCTCGGACGGGTGCAATGCGATTGAGAATCCTGAAATCAATGTTACGTATAGCGAGACCACGAACGGCGTCGACCTTCTGATAAAATTAGGATATTCCGACTCCACTCTGACAGGCAGCAGGTTAAGTAAGTCGGGAACCGATACCCTGCATTATCGCTCATTCCGAATGATTGTGGATTCGGCAACTGTTGATTCAATTTATAAACTTGCCAATACCTCGGAATGCGGGATTTACCGGGGTGCTGACGGCGAAAGGGTTGTCGAGGTGACTATAGGCCGGGGTACTTCCGATTTCGTCAACAGGGACAGACCTCTGCCTGACGGCCTTCTTGAATATCTGTGGGATGTGGCTCCGGAAGATTTCAGGGACGTCTGGAATCAGGCAGTCAGACCAAGGAACAGGATTTACCGTTCGGACTGGCATTCAATAAAGATTTGTATCGGAGACTGTGTCCGCGATGGCAAAGTATACGGCGATTCGATAGTGATTGACAGCGACAGCATACGCTGCTATGGACATTTCCGATATGAGGAGGAGGAAGCTTACATAGTCAGCCCGTACGAACAGACGTCGAGGGCTTTGGCTGAGTGGGAACGTGTCAGTATAAGTGAGCTTGTCGAGCACATAAATCCGCTTACTGAGTTTTATAATCCGGCTTATCCTCTTACTGATATCAGGGCTATCAGCATTGAGCTCGACGGACGCCGTATCGCGACGGGTTATTCCTGTTTCCCGGCTAAAGAAGAGGAGTGGTATACACGTTTCTTTGAGGGTATTCTTAAAATAGCCGGGTATGAACGTGACCCCTATTCAGCATGGAGTTGAATAAGATATTGCGCCGAGTTTTTCCAATTTTGACATGAAAAGAATAGCTCTTATATTATCGCTATTGTTATCATTCAGTGCCTGGGGGTTTAGGCATACTTCGGTGGATACTGTCTTTGTGTTTCCTGAAGTTCGGCTTGAGGTCCCGGAGATGGTGGAGTTTATCGAGGATGTGGTGGTGCCTTTGCTGCCGGGGCTGGAATATTCGTCGGTGGAGGACCATATATACCTCGAAATCGAAAAACGAGAAGATGGTGGGTATATTTTAGATTTGACTGTCTATAACGATTTAGCTTATATTGGCGATGAACTCGGCAAGAATGGCAACAAAACTTATATAAATCAGGTTGGTCAGATACCATTGCTTATCATTAGTCCTCCGAATTGCGAATTGCTGAGACTAACAGGTAAATATATCAGACTGAGAAAACAGCACATGAATAATGTCGTTGGCTGGGTGATGATTAATGATGATGAGGTTTTTTGGAAATTCATCTATTCGGATGGAATACTGAAATTCGACCGCATGGGGCATTTCTGTAACGATTGGCTTTTGGCGCGGCCTTATCAGGAATGGCTGCCGCGAAACTATCGGTTCCGGGCTTTGCAGCCGTATCAGGTTCAGGATACGATAGACCATCCCGTGCCCGAAATGGCTGCGCCCGACAGCATAAGGATTCCGCCCGAGCTTTTCGGCGATGTCCGAAAGAGGAGAAAACGTCGCTTCTGATTGAGGCGGGAACGTAAGTCGGCGTCCTTGACGGACGCCCTGTTGTGGGGGGGCGTAATCCCGGCACACCTCCGCTGCGCTGCGGTGTACCGGGCTACGAGTAAGTCGGTGTCCTGGCGGACACCCCCGTTGGCGGGGCTAAATAAATCTCGCCAGCGGGGGACAATAATTTCACGGCAGCGATGACTACGCGGCGGGGGCGGCTGCACCGTGGGACAGCCCTACATTGGGGCGGAGAGTTTCCGCTCGGTGTCCCGGCGGACACACCCGTTGGCGGTGTGGGAGATGTTTTTTGGGGGATTTTTTTGGCGGTTGGCGTTTTTTGATTAATTTTGGGGCAATCCATACGGAGAGCATAAAACACTTCCTCTATCCACTAACCCCTTAAATTGTTACCGCCATGATTATCGGTATTCCCAAGGAGATCAAGAACAATGAGAACCGCGTCGGTATGACGCCGTCGGGCGTGCACGAACTTGTGCGCCACGGCCACACTGTGTATGTGCAGCATACTGCCGGCGAAGGCAGCGGCTTTGCCGACTCGGACTACGAGAAGGCGGGCGCCACTATTCTCCCGACCATCGAGGAGACTTACGCCAAGGCCGAGATGATCATCAAGGTGAAGGAGCCTATCGAGCCCGAATATGCGCTTGTGCGCAAGGGGCAGCTGCTGTTCACTTACTTCCACTTCGCGTGCGACCGTGCCTTGACTGAGGCTATGGTGGCCTCGGGTGCCACCTGTATCGCCTACGAGACTGTCGTAGGTCCTCAGGGCGGTCTTCCTCTGCTTGTGCCGATGAGCGAGGTTGCGGGCCGTATGTCGGTCCAGCAGGGTGCTCACTTCCTTGAGAAACCTCACGGCGGCCGCGGCGTGCTGTTGGGCGGCGTGCCGGGCGTGAAGCCTGCCAAGGTGCTGGTTGTAGGCGCAGGCGTCGTGGGACGCAATGCCGCCCTGATGGCTGCCGGGCTGGGCGCCGACGTGACCATCACCGATATCTCTCTGCCGATTCTGCGCCATGTGGCCGAGACTATGCCGGCGAATATCAGGACTCTATATTCGTCGCGCCACAACATCGAGTCGGAGCTTCCGACGACCGACCTTGTGATAGGTTCTGTTCTGATTCCGGGCGCCAAGGCTCCGAAGCTCATCACCCGCGATATGCTCAAACTTCTACGCAAAGGTTCGGTGATGGTGGATGTCGCCATCGACCAGGGCGGCTGCTTCGAGACCTCGCATCCCACGACTCACTCGGATCCGGTGTACGAGGTGGACGGCATCGTTCACTATGCGGTGGCAAATATCCCGGGCGCCGTGCCCTATACCTCGACCCTGGCGCTCACCAACGCCACACTGCCCTACGCTCTGCGTCTGGCCGACATGGGCTGGCGCGAAGCCTGCGCCGCCGACAAGGGTCTGGCCGAGGGCGTGAACATAGTCGACGGCAAGATTACATACAAGGCTGTGGCCGAGGCATGGGATATGCCTTACCACGAGCTTTGCAAAGCATGATATCATAGTCGCGCGTGAACAAGCGCGAAGCAATAAATGTTTAAGAAAGTGACGCGGCCTCCGCGTCACTTTCTTAGAGTAAATTCATCACTATTCATCACACTGTCTCATCTAATGAGAAAACTGCACCTACTCCTATCCGCATTCCTGCTGTCTGTCGTGTCGGTGGCCTATGCCCAGGCTCCGGCGGGTTACTATAACTCTCTCAACGGAAAGAAGGATGCCGAGCTCAAGCTTGCACTGCACAACATCATCCGCAACTTTACACGCATTTCGTCGTACAACGACCTGCCGCGCTACTTCCAGACTACCGACGTCTACCCCGAGAGCCACCGCTGGTGGGACATGTACTCCGACATTCCGCTGTACGCGCCCTCGTTCAGCGGCCTCAACCGCGAGCATTCGTTCCCGAAGAGCTGGTGGGGCGGCTCGACCTCGGTCGGCGCCTATGTCGACCTGAACCATCTATATCCGTCGGAGCGTGCGGCCAACTCGGCCAAGAGCAACTATCCTCTGGGCGTGGTGGATATGAACCAGACGGTGAAGTTCAACAACGGCGTGTGCCGCGTGGGCTATCCCGTGCGCGGCCAGGGCGGCGGTGCGTCGACGGTGTTCGAGCCGGACGACGAGTACAAGGGCGACTTCGCGCGCACCTACTTCTACATGGCCACCTGCTATCAGGATCTGACGTGGAAGTACACATATATGGTGAGTCAGAACGCCTATCCGACGCTGAACCAGTGGTCGGTGCAGCTGCTGATGGAGTGGCACCGCGCCGACCCCGTGAGCCAGAAGGAACGCGACCGCAACGAGGCTGTCTACGGCTTCCAGAACAACCGAAATCCGTTCATCGACATGCCTGAGCTTGCCGAGTATCTTTGGGGCGACCGCCGCGGCGAATCGTTCACTCCGGGCGAGGTCATCGTTCCGCCCGTGGGCGACCCCCAGCTGCTTGCGCCCACGCACGGCCTCGAGCTTCAGTTCGGCCAGGTGGCACAGGGCCACAGCTCGACGGCGCGTCTGTTCGTACACGGCCAGGACCTCAAGAACAGTATCGAACTGCTGCTCTACACCGGCGACGCGTCGATGTTCTCGATGTCGACCGACGCCATCCCCGCCGACCTCGCCAACTCGGACGACGGCTACTGGCTGAACATCACCTACCGCCCGACATCCATTGGCACGCACAGCTCGCGCGTGCTGCTGAGCGGCGACTTCGAGGGCTCGCGCGGCGTGGCCCTGCGCGGCGAGTGTCTGCCCGTGCCTACACTGACGGCTTGCACGGCTCTCGACCCGACCGACATCCAGAGCGACCGCTACACGGCCAACTGGAGCGCTCCCGCAGGCGAGGTTATCGACTACTATGTGGTGACCCGCACACGCTACGCGGGCGGCACCGCCACCGACGAGGAGCTGCCCGCCGAGGAGACCTCGCTCGAGATTACGGGCTTCGACGAAAGCGACAGCGAATCGTATGCCGTGCAGAGTGTGCGCCTCGGCGTCCGCTCGCCGATGTCGAACATCGTGTTCGTGAACCATTCGGGCGTCTCGGGCGTAACCGTCGAGGAACCCCTGACCGTCCAGAGCTTCGAAGGCTATGTGCGCATCATCTGCTCGGCTCCGCAGACAGGCTGCGTAATCTACGATGTCGCCGGCCGTCTCGTAGCCGCTCCCGGCACAGTGGAACAGAACACCGACATCTCCCTGCCTACAGGCGTCTACTTCATCATGACCGACTCCCACCGCACTCCGGTGAAAGCAGTGGTACTGTAAGAGATTCATTCTCCATCACAACAACGGCCCCGGCGTTTCTGCCGGGGCCGTTGTCGTCTATTTATCCTGATGCTATTTGAACACGTAGGTTATGAGCGCTGTTGCCGAGGGGGGAGGATTGGAGTCGGTGCGGGTGTAGCGGCGAGAGCTTACTTCGTCGATGCAACGCTGCACGAGGGCAGTGTTCGCCGAGGCCGGGGGCCGTCCGCCTATCTGCTCGACGGAGACAACTGCTCCTGTGGCGTCGATGACGGCGCGCAGGCGTATGCTTCCGACTTCGGTTGACGGCAACTTGTTGTAAGTCGGCATTATCCATCCGCCGCCCACGGTGCCTGTTCCGCTGCCGTTGACAGGCGTTTCTGTGCCGTCGGGCGCTCCGGGATTACCGGGCGCGGTGCCGGGCGAAGTCGTCGGGGCGTCGCCGGGGGTGTCGAAAGCATTAGCGAGGTCGCGGTCGGCGCGACGGCGTGCGCGCTCAGCCTCCTGCTGTTCGCGTGTGGGGCCTGTCTGCGGCGGGTCGGTGCGCTCGCGGCGGCTTGCGGGGGCGGGGGCTGTCTGCGTCTGCTCGGGAGCGGCATTGCCTGCCGGGCCTGCGTCGGCCATGTCGGGACCGCCCTGCGGAGCGGCGTTGGCGGCGGCTCTTTCAGGCTCGGGCGCATGAGCGCGGGCTGGGTCGGATGGCGCGGGCGAGTTGAGACTCTCGAGGAAGTCGACATACTCGGGCATGGCCTCCTCTACCGCCGCCACGGGCTGGCGCGACGGCGGCATGGCCGCGGGGTCGAAACTTAGGTGCACGAGCAGGAGCAGCGCCACTATGACTATGGCCGCTGCCGCTGTCGCTATTGCTGATGCCCGTCGGGGAGTCATGACCGTTCTATTGGTTTTCGAGGTTTTCGGCATGGATGTCGGCTGCCGACGAGGGGCGTGTTGCCAGTACCATGCGGACGTCGTTTGCGGCGCCGGCGTTAAGGACTTCGACGACCTGTCCGTAGGGGACTTCGGCGTCGGGATAGACCGCGAC
>JAIDUY010000365.1 GCA_029059965.1 Muribaculaceae bacterium | reverse complement strand
CCTGCGCGAGCTCAAGCCCACAGTGTTCGTGGACCGCATCGCCATGAACGCCCTCTACCGCCCGGGCCCGATGGAGAACATTCCCGAGTTCATCGAGCGCAAGCACGGCCGCCACGAAATCGTGTACGACATCCCCGAGATGGAGCAGTATCTCAAAGATACCTACGGCATTACCGTCTATCAGGAACAGGTGATGCTTCTGTCGCGTCTTCTCGGCGGTCTGACCCGCGGCCAGAGCGACACCCTGCGCAAGGCCATGGGCAAGAAGATGATCGAGAAGATGAACGAGCTCAAGGACATCTTCATGGACGGCGGCAAGGAACGCGGCCACGACCCCAAGGTGCTCGAAAAGATATGGGCCGAGTGGGAGAAGTTCGCGTCGTACGCCTTCAACAAGAGCCATGCCACATGCTACAGCTGGGTAGCATTCCAGACCGGCTACCTCAAGGCCAACTATCCGGCCGAATACATGGCCGCCGTGCTGAGCCGAAACCTGTCGGACATCACGACGATGACCTTCTACATGGACGAATGCAAGGCCATGGGACTGAACGTTAAGGGCCCTGACATCAATGAAAGTGCCGTAACCTTCGGCGTGACGGCCTCGGGCGACATCCGCTTCGGCCTGAGCGCCATCAAGGGCATCGGCGGCGATGTGGTGCGCAAGATTATCGAGGCACGCGAGGCCGGAGGACAGTTCAAGGACATCTACGACTTCGTGGAGCGTGTGCCCTCGTCGGCGCTGAACCGCCGCGTGTTCGACGGCCTTGTGCTGGCCGGAGCCTTCGACTGCTTCGAGGGCACCAAGCGCGAGGACCTCGTCGCCGAGATAGGCAAACGCGGCGAGAGCGCCTCGGAAATACTGCTGCGCTACGGCGCGCAATATCAGAATTCCCAGAGCGAGCAGGCGAACTCGCTGTTCGGATTCGACGACGAAGAGCTCCGCAGCTCGAGCCGCCCGCAGCTGCAATCGGCTCCGGAGTGGCCCGTCCTCACCAAACTCGACAAAGAGCGCGAACTGGTGGGAATGTACCTGTCGGCCCACCCCCTCGACCCATACCGCATCGAGGTCGAACACGGCGTGGACTACTCCATCAGTGAAAAGAACGAGATAAGCAGCGCCGGCACGACTCCCGTGAGCATAGCCGGCATGATTATGGAAATCAGCGAGCGGTCGACACAGCGCGGCAGCACGATGACCATAGTAAAAATCGAAGACTTCACCGGCGCCACCGACTTCGCCCTGTTCGAGCGCCAGCGTGCCGAGTTCGGCCCGATGCTGTCGGTGGGCACTCCGGTGCTCGTCACGGGCACCTTCAAGCCCGACCGACGCGGCGACATACGCTTCAATGTCGAGAAGATTGCGAGCCTGAAAGACCTGCGCGGCAAGATGTTCAAAAGCCTGAACATAAGCCTGTCGCCCCAGCAGATAGGCGTCGTGACCGAGCTTCTCGAAAAGGGAGCGGCGAGCCCCGAGGAACCGGTCGACATCGAGTTCACCGTCTCCGAGCCGGAGCTCGGACGCAAGCTTCGCTTCCAGAGCGCCATGCGTGTGGCTCCGACGCGACATCTGCTTAAATCGCTCGATAACGCCGAAATCGAGTACCATCTGGAACGCAAACGCGGCTAAGGACAAGCGACCGGCCGCCAACATACAAAGTACATACACGCTTAACACTAACAACAGACTCAACAATGGAATTTACATTTACCGACGAAAACGTCAAAGACATCATAGCAAGTGGCAAACCCGTAGTAATCGACTTCTGGGCAACCTGGTGCGGCCCGTGCATGGCCATGAGCCCTGTCGTGGAGAAACTGGCAGAAGAATACGCCGACCACGACATCGTAATCGGCAAGTACAACACCGACGAGTGGAATGAATTCTGCGTGGAAAACCGCGTGATGAGCATTCCCGCCTTCCTGTTCTTCAAGGACGGCAAAGCCACCGGAATCCGCCTGGCAGGCCTTCAGAAAGAAGAAACCCTCCGCGCAAAAATCGACGAGCTTCTTGCACTCTAAGCAGAAACCGCAAGGCAGACAATGCGCAATATCTACACACCGGGCGACATCGAGCGCGTGCTCGATTCCATCCTGGGGCGGACCGAGGACCTCAAGAGCCTGACCGGCACCGCACTTAAGGATGCTCTGGCACGTCGCGCCGAGTTCATCCACGCTGTCGGAGGCGCTGTCGCCACCGAGGTGCTGGCCGAACGCGGCGACAGCGACATGCGCGTGGTGGTCTTTGCGGGCGATGCCATCAACGGAGCCTATGCTCTCGAGACTGCAAGCGTGCTCCACTCGCACGGCTGCCCGGCCGAGGTTTACCTTATTAATATAGGTGGGAATCTGCTCGGGCCGGACACAAGGCTGGCGCGTGGACGATTTGTCGAGGCTGCGGGCGAGGAATATCTGTTCGAGACTATCGACCTCAACCTGCGGATGCCTGACATGGCTCCGGGCATGATAGTGGTCGACGGTCTTTTCGGCCGCGAGTACAAGACGCCCCTGCGTGGCGGCTACCAGGCCATGGCGCGGCGTATCAACGAACAGGGTGCCAAGGTAATATCCATCGACCTCCCGTCGGGGATGTCGCCCGAGCTGTCGGTGGGCATGATAAACCGCAACATCGTCCATGCCCATCTGACGCTGACGCTCGTAGGCCCCACCCTCGCGTTCTATATGCCCGAAAACGCCGAGCTTTTAGGGCGCTGGAAGACGCTCGTGCTGCCCTACCCCCGCGAAGTCCTCAAGAGCATCAAATGTCACTCGAGGCTTGTCGACGGTGCGGGCATACGCGCGGTGGTGCCGCGACGCGACCCCTTTGCGAGCAAAGCCGACCTCGGCACAGCCCTGATATACGCTGGCAGCTACGGCATGCTCGGGGCCGCCGTGCTGGCAGCGCGGGCGGCCACGCGCTCGGGCTGCGGCAAGGTCGTATGCCACGGCCCGCGCTGCGCTTTCTATGTGATGCAGACCTCCGTGCCCTCGGCTATGTTCGAGACCGACGGCGGCGACATGGACATCAAGCGCTTCGAGAGCAATGTCGAAGCCGACGGCATCGGCGTCGGCCCCGGCATAGGACGTTCCGACGCCACTATCCAGGGACTTGAGCAGATGCTCAAGCTCGCCGGGGCCAACCGACAGCCACTGGTGCTCGACGCAGACGCCCTCAACTGCATCGCCATGCGACCGTCGATGCTCGACCTCATTCCGCCACGCAGCGTGCTGACGCCCCATGCAGGCGAATTCGACCGCCTATTCGGCATCCAGCCATCGGCTTCGGCAAGGCTCCTCAAGGCCATCGAAGTGAGCGCCCGCTATCAGGTGATTGTCGTGCTGAAAGGGCATTACACCCAGACAGTGTGGCCCAACGGCTCGGTAGCGGTCAATTCGTCGGGCACCGAAGCCCTTGCCACGGCAGGCTCGGGCGATGTGCTCTCCGGACTCATCACAGGCCTTATCGCGCAGCATCTCAGCCCCGAGATAGCAGCGGTTGCCGGAGTCTACATACACGGAATCGCCGGACGCATCGCGGCCGAGGAACACGGCATCGCGGGCACCACTGCCGAGGACATCGCGGCTGCTGTCGGCCCGGCTATCGAAGCAATACAGACAGCTCAACAAAAAAAATAACGCCATCATCATGACTATCCGAACACTCCTCGCCGTCCTCGCCATAGCCGGCTCAGCAGCCGGGCTTAACGCGCAGACATCGCAGCGCATAAACGCAGGCAAGGCAAACGAATACGGGCTGATATACAATCTGCCCAGAACCGTGGCCGACATCTACCTTGTGGCAGAGATTACCGAAGAGGCTCCCGGCGAGTTCCACAACTACGCCCGGCGTCATCTCGGCGTCGGCAACGCCATCACCGCCGCAAGCCAGTCGGCACGGCTGACCGAGGCCGTAATCGTGCCGCGCGGCGTGGCCGACCCCGAAGAGCAGTGGCTGGCCCAGTTCAAGAACGGAAGCACGACATCGATACTGCTCACACCCGACAACATTCCGGTGGGCAGCAACATCGAAAACGCCCCCGAGACTGCCGCAGCCGAGATTCCGCAAGCCCGCGACGCCGCTCCGACAGCACTCGAGACCGAGGCTGCACGCCACGCCATAACGCAGGAGATGGCACGCAGTTCGTCGACATCGAAGCGTGCCGAACTCGCCGCCCAGCGCATCTTCGAACTGCGCGAGATGCGTTCGGACATCCTTTCCGGCCAGGCCGACAACATGCCCAGCGACGGCGCCGCCATGCAGCTGGTGCTGGACAATCTGTCGGCTCAGGAGGCCGCGCTGACGGCGATGTTCACCGGCACGCGCCGCACACGCACCGTCGTGGGCAAGGTTACATTCACACCCGACAGCACCGATGTCGACGGCCGCGTGATAGCCCGTATCTCCGTGACCGACGGCATCATCGAGGCCGACAACCTTGCCGGTGCACCCGTAACACTGGACATGAGCGTGCTTGAGCGAGGCGAACTTCCGGTAAACGAAAAAGGTGAGGTCAAGACATTCCCCCGCGGCGGAGTGGCCTACCGCGTGCCCGGCCGGGCACGCCTGAGCGTAGGCTACGCCGGCAACACCGTCGCCACCGCCGACATCGACGTCGCCCAGCTGGGTGTTGTCTTCGGCCTCAATCCATCGCTTTTCAGCGACAAACGCGAGCCCTCGATGGCAATCTTCGACCCGACGACAGGCTCGGTGGCAGAGCTGGGTCCGGTCAGCCGTCAGTGACAGAAAAAACATTCAACGACAGGCTGAAAAAAGCATAACTATCAATTATGAAAAACAAACTGAATCTGTGGCGGTCTGCTAAAGACTACATTTTCATAACCCTCGGCATGGCCATCTATTCATTCGGTTTCTGCGGATTCATTCTTCCGGAACGAGTGGTAATCGGTGGCCTGGCCGGTATCGGCACTATCGTCTACTTTCTGACGGGCATACCTGTAGGTATCACCTCGCTGGCCCTCAACCTGTTTCTGCTGGCCATCGCATACCGCATCGTGGGCCGTCAGTTCGTGTTCGGCACAATCTACGGCGCCGTGATGATATCGGTGTTCATGAGCATATTCCAACCCCTGCTTTCCGAAGGATTCACCCACGAGCCGTTCCTGAACATCGTCATAGGCGGCATGTGCGCCGGACTTGGCGTAGGCCTCGCCTTCACCCACAACGGCTCCAGCGGAGGCACCGACATCATCGCCGCCATGGTGTCGAAGTACACAAACGTAACGGTAGGCCGCACGATGCTCTACGTCGACGTATTCATCATTTCGTCGAGCTACTTCATCACCCACGAAATCGAGAAAGTCGTGTTCGGCTTCATTGTCCTCTTCCTCTGCTCCTACGTTGCCGACCTCATTATCAACACCAACCGCCAGGCCGTACAGTTCACCATCTTCTCGACAAAATGGGAACGC
>JAIDUY010000364.1:2717-3313 GCA_029059965.1 Muribaculaceae bacterium | reverse complement strand
GTGGTATGTGCTGTCGCCGATGACTACTTCGGCGTGGTCGCCGATGAGGGGCAGGAGCAGGGCGAGTTCCTTGTCCATGGCGACGATTATTCCAATCTTCATATCTGGCGTAAAATAGCGGCCGCCAGCCCCAAGGGGCGGACGGCCGCATGTAGGTTGCGGTATCGGATTACTTCTCGAACTTCTTGACGATGACGGTGGCGTTGTGGCCGCCGAAACCGAAGGAGTTGGACAGCGCTGCGCGCACGGGGCGCTTCTGGGCGCGGTCGAATGTGAAGTTGAGGGTGTAGTCGATTTCCTCGTCCTTGTCCTCGGGGTCGTGGTTGATTGTGGGAGGCACGATGTCTTCCTGCACGGCCTTGATGCTGAACATTGCCTCGAGGGCGCCGGTGGCGCCGAGGAGGTGTCCGGTCATCGACTTGGTGGATGAGATGTTGAGCTTGTGGGCGTTCTCGCCGAACACTTCGACGATGGCCTTGACTTCGGAGATGTCGCCGACGGGGGTGGATGTGCCGTGGACGTTGATGTAGTCGATGTCTTCGGGCTTCATGCCGGCATCTTCGAGGGCGTTGCGCATGGCGAGCATGGCGCCGAGG
>JAIDUY010000364.1:0-2707 GCA_029059965.1 Muribaculaceae bacterium | reverse complement strand
CGTCGGGGTGAGTGGCGGTGAGGTGGTAGGCGTCGGCCGAGAGGCCGCCGCCGGCTACTTCGGCGTAGATTTTGGCGCCGCGGGCCAGAGCGTGCTCGAGTTCCTCAAGGACGAGCACTGCCGATCCTTCGCCCATCACGAAGCCGTCGCGGCTCTTGCTGAAGGGGCGGGATGCAGTCTCGGGGCTGTCGTTGCGGGTGGAGAGGGCGTGCATGGAGTTGAAGCCGCCTACGCCCGCGGGGAAGATTGCAGCTTCGGCGCCGCCGGTGAGTATCACGTCGGCCTTGCCCAGACGAATCAGGTTGAAGGCGTCGATGATTGCGTTGTTGCTGGATGCGCAAGCGGATACAACACCGTAGTTGGGGCCGTGGTATCCGTACTCCATCGAGATGTGGCCGGAAGCGATGTCGGCAATCATCTTGGGAATGAAGAAGGGATTGTATTTGGGGCCTTTGTCGGCGTTGAGGGCATAGTAGCCTGCTTCTTCCTCGAAGGTGTGGAGGCCGCCGATGCCTGCGGCGACAATCACGCCGACACGGTTCTTGTCCAGGGTGCTGTCCTCGGTTTCGAGGCCGGCGTCGGCCACGGCCTGACGGGCTGCCACGAGGGCGTACTGTGCATAGAGGTCAAGCTGGCGTGCCTTGCGGCGGTCGAAGTGGTCTTCGGCCTTGAAATCTTTTACTTCGCAAGCGAACTTGGTCTTGAAGAGGCTTGCGTCGAAGTGGGTGATGGGGCCTGCACCGCTGACTCCGGCCAGAGCTTTTTCCCAGGTGGTGGGAACGTCGTTGCCCAGGGGAGTGATGGCGCCAAGGCCGGTTACTACAACTCGTTTAAGTTCCATACTTTATGAGTGTGCGTGAGGTAGGTTAACGTCGGATAATGGCCCCGTTGGAAAGGGGCAAAGTAAAAACCGCCGCTGTCTTCATTTGAAAGAAAACTCCGGCGGCTGTATGGGTGTCAGTTCTGACTGTCCCGGGGTTTGCCCGGAGGCAGCCGGATCCGTCGACCCTTGCGGGGTCAGCGAAGTTCTGACGGATTAGTTGGCGTGCTCTTCCAGATACTTGACTGCGTCGCCGACGGTTTTGATCTTTTCGGCATCTTCGTCAGGAATAGTAGCACCGAATTCCTTTTCGAAATCCATAATCAGCTCTACGGTGTCCAGAGAGTCGGCACCGAGGTCGGTGATGAAGGATGCTTCTTCGGTTACTTTCTCGGGTTCAACGCCGAGCTTGTCTACTACGATGCTTTTTACGCGATCTGCAATTTCAGACATGACGGATTTTTGTTTTTTTAATTAGTAAATTCAGTTTTTGCGGTGCAAAGTAAGCAATTATTCTCCAATTGAGGAAATTATTATGCAATTATCTTCCCCGCCGCGGGCTTCGGGAAGTGCCAAAATGGCCTCAGAGGGCTCTTTGGGGCGCTTTTGGCGGAATTGCAAAATATTGTTAATTGGGGTGCCGGGTCCGCGCGCACGTATGCGCGCGCTCGCCGTTCTTAAATTTATTTGCCGGTACCGGAACTTTTTCGTATCTTTGCGCGAATTTAACGAGAAAAATACAATCATTTAACGCATTTATGAATCCTATCAAGAAAACCATCGCTCTGCCCGACGGCCGTGAGATTACGATCGAGACCGGCAAGCTCGCCAAGCAGGCCGATGGAGCGGTAGAAGTCCGCATGGGCAACACCATGCTGCTGGCTACGGTCGTGACGGCCAAGGAAGCCGGCGAGGGCGTGGACTTCATGCCTCTGCAAGTAGAGTACAAGGAGAAATTCTCCGCCGCAGGCCGTTTCCCCGGCGGCTTCCTCAAGCGCGAGGGCCGCGCAAGCGACTACGAAATCCTGACCGCCCGTCTGGTCGACCGCGTACTCCGTCCGCTCTTCCCGGACAACTACCACGCCGATACTTTTGTCAACATCACCCTCTACAGCGCCGACGGCGTTGACGCTCCCGACTGTCTGGCCGGCCTGGCCGCATCGGCTGCCCTTGCCGTCAGCGACATACCTTTCAACGGCCCCATCTCCGAGGTCCGCGTGGCCCGTGTCGACGGCGAGTTCGTCATCGACCCCACATTCGAGCAGCTCGAGAAGGCCGACATGGAGCTCATGGTAGGCGCCACCTACGACAACATCATGATGGTCGAAGGCGAGATGAACGAAGTGAGCGAAGCCGACCTGCTGGCCGCCCTCCGTGCCGCCCACGACGCCATCAAGGTGCAGTGCAAGGCTCAGATGGAGCTGGCCGAGGCCGTAGGCTCCACCGTAAAGCGTGAATACTGCCACGAGACCAACGACGAGGCTCTGCGCGCCGACGTACACGCCAAGTGCTACGACCGCGCCTATGCCATCGCCCGCACCGGCAGCGCAGACAAGCACTGGCGTCAGGACGCCTTTGCTGCCATCTGCCAGGAGTACATCGACTCGCTCCCCGAAGAGGAACGCGACGAGAAGGCTCCCCTGGTGAAGCGCTACTACCACGACGTCGAGAAAGAGGCCATGCGCCGCTGCGTGCTCGACGAAGGCATCCGTCTGGACGGCCGCAAGACCACCGAAATCCGTCCCATCTGGGCTGAGGTGGACTACCTGCCCGGCCCCCACGGCTCCGCTGTGTTCACCCGCGGCGAAACCCAGGCTCTTGCCACTGTGACCCTCGGTACCAAACATGTCTCTAATAAACAAATCCGAGCCCACGAGACAAAGGCGA
>JAIDUY010000363.1 GCA_029059965.1 Muribaculaceae bacterium | reverse complement strand
CATCCGCATGGTGGGCAAGATGAAATACCGCTCGAGCTACGGCCAGAACCTGCTCCAGCACTCCCGCGAGACGGCCAACCTCTGCGCCGTCATGGCCTCCGAACTCGGCCTCAACCCCAAAAAGGCACGTCGCGCAGGCCTGCTGCACGACATCGGCAAGGTGCCCGACGAAGAGCCCGAACTGCCGCACGCACTCCTTGGTATGAAGCTGGCCGAAAAGTATAAGGAGAAACCCGAAATCTGCAACGCCATCGGCGCCCACCACGACGAAGTGGAGCAGACAAGCCTGCTGGCGCCCATCGTACAGGTGTGCGATGCCATCTCCGGCGCCCGTCCCGGTGCCCGCCGCGAAATCGTCGAGGCATACATCAAGCGCCTCAACGACCTCGAGCAGCTTGCCCTGTCCTATCCCGGCGTAGTCAAGACATATGCCATCCAGGCCGGACGCGAGCTCCGCGTCATCGTCGGCGCCGACAAGATCGACGACAGCGAGACCGAAAAGCTCTCGGCCGAAATCGCACGCCGCATCCAGGACGAGATGACATATCCCGGTCAGGTCAAGATTACCGTCATCCGCGAGACACGTTCCGTAAGCTTCGCCAAGTAAGGCCATGGCAAAGAACGAACCCGAAGAGGAAGCCCGCAGCGGACTTCCCGAAGATAACGCCGGCTCCGGCGGATGCTGCTCCGGCGGCTCCGGATGCTGCGGCGGCAACCGCGACTGCAGCCGCGGCAAGCTCCACAGCTTCAACTATCTGGCCGACATACCCGGCGGCTATGCCGAGAGCGAGTACGTCGAAGTCCAGTTCAAGAATACCCGAAAGGGCTACTTCCGCAACAGCACACACCTGCCGCTCGAAATCGGCGACATGGTGGCAGTCGAGGCCCAGCCGGGCCACGACATCGGCATGGTCACCCTCACGGGCGCCCTCGTGGAGCTGCGAATGCGCAAGGCAAACGGACGCTCCCGCGACAACGCCGAGGTGCGCCGCGTCTTCCGCAAGGCCAAGCCCGCCGACCTCGAGAAATACGAGGAGGCCAAGGCCCGCGAGGAGGACACCATGATACGCTCCCGCAAGATTGCCGACAGCCTCGGCCTGAACATGAAAATCGGCGACGTCGAGTATCAGGGCGACGGCAACAAGGCCATCTTCTACTATATCTCCGACGAGCGCGTCGACTTCCGCCAGCTCATCAAGATACTCGCCGAGACCTTCAAGGTGCGCATCGAGATGCGCCAGATCGGCGCCCGTCAGGAAGCCGGCCGCATAGGCGGCATCGGACCCTGCGGACGTCCGCTGTGCTGCTCGCTGTGGATGACCAACTTCGTTTCGGTATCCACCAGCGCCGCGCGCTATCAGGACATTTCCATGAACCCGCAGAAGCTCGCCGGACAGTGCGCCAAGCTCAAGTGCTGCCTAAACTCCGCGGTCTACGCCTACGCCGCGGCCAGCCGCAATATGCCCCCGCGCCAAGCGCGCCTCGAGACCGCCGACGCCACCTACTTCCACTTCAAGAGCGACGTCTTCAACCGCACCGTCACCTATTCGACCGACAGGAATATGGCCGCCAATCTGGTGACAATCAGTGCTGAGCGCGTATTTGAGATTATAGAGATGAACAAGGCCGGCGAGAAGCCCCTCGCCCTCGTGGCCGAGAGCGACAAGCCCGAGAAACCGCGCGCCGAATTCGGCGACATCCTCGGCGACGGCGACCTCACCCGCTTCGACAAGAAAAAGAAGAAGCGCCGCAACGGCGAGCGACAGCCCGAACGCAAGAAAGGCGAGCGCCCCGACGACCGTCAGCGTCAGCACAAAAACAAGGACAAGGAGAAGCGCGAGCCCCGCGACAACGGCGAGCAGCGCGAACCCCGCGAACCCCGGGAGGGCGCCGTAAACCGCCAGCCCGGCGAAGCACGCCAGCCGCGAGGCGACAAGAAGCCGCGCCGGCATAACAAACCACGCCGTCAGGGCGGAGGAAACCACCCCGAAGGCGACAGCAACACAGCCGAATGAAGCGACTTCCCCTCATCGCCGCGATAGCGCTTGCCGCCGCAGCCTGCGTGCCCGGCGTCGAGCCCGACAACAACAGCTTCAGCGAATTTGCCGAACTGCCCGACGCCGAGTGGCCCTATGCGCGCGCCTACAGGTTCATTCCCGCCACGACTGCTGACAGCGTCGTCCGCGGCACGCTCCTGCTGAGCCTGCGCCACACGGCGTCCTATCCCTACAGCAACCTGTGGATAGAGCTCGCACAGGGCGAGCCCGACGACTCCGTGCCCATGCTTCGCGACACATTCGACATTGCCATCGCCGACCCCTTCGGACGCTGGCTCGGAAGCGGCATGGGCGCCTCGCTGCGACGCACCGACACACTGAGCCGCGATTTCACGCTCGTGCGCGGCAGGCGTCTGACCGTGCGCCACATCATGCGTACCGACACTCTCGACGGTATCGAGCAGGTCGGTCTGGTTTTCATTCCCGACAAGGATTCCGACAGATGAACGCCACGCCTTTCGACAGCTATATCTTCGACATGGACGGTACCCTTTGGGATGCCGTCGACAGCTACTGCGACGTGTGGAACGAGGCAATCCGCAGGCTCGGCCTGAGCGATACGCCCCAAGTAGTCCGCCCGAGCCTGGAACGCCTGATGGGTAAGTCGATAGACGTAATCTACGACACACTCATCGGTCCCGAAGTCGACCGCAGCGCATTCCTCGACGAGCTTCAGCGCCTTGAGGACGAGATGATGCCCCGCCTTGGCGGACGGCTCTATCCCGGCGTCGCCGACACCCTCGCCGAGCTGCACGGACGCGGCGCGCGCCTGTTCATGGTCAGCAACTGCGGCCGCGAAGGCCTGCCCAATTTTCTGAGCTATACCGGACTCCGTCCGCTTTTCACCGACGCGCTCTCGCTCGGCTCCACCGGCCTGGACAAGACGCAGAACATGCTCGGCCTCGTCAGCCGCTACGGGCTGCGCCGACCGGTCTATGTCGGCGACACCACCGGCGACCGCGATTACACCCACGCCGCAGGCATCCCCTTCGTCTGGGCCGCCTACGGTTTCGGCCGCGATGTCGACGGAGCCGACTACACCATAAATTCATTCCCGGAACTGACGGGCGTCGGCGCCGAACGCGCCACCTCCGTTTAGGGTTCTATCATATATCAACACTTCTGAAAAAATGAAAGAGCCATACGACTTCCGAACGGCCAACCTCCTTGGCCACGACGAACAGCAGCGCCGCCTCGGCCCGCTGCGCAAAGCCATGTCCGACGCCGGTTTCCGCGCCGCCCTGGTGAACACGCCCGCCAACCTCTACTACCTCACCGGCCGCGTCTACAGAGGCTACCTTTACATCGCCGCCGACAGCGAGACCGTACACTACCTCGTGCGCCGCCCCAACCATCTGGAGGGCGACGGCGTGCACCTCATCGGCAAGCCCGCCGAAATCAACGGCGTCCTGGCCGACGCCGGAGTTCCCGTGGGCACCGAAGTGGCCCTCGAGCTCGGCTCGATGTCCTACGACGACGCCATGCGCCTGTCGCGCGTCCTCGGTCTCGACGCCCCCTCGGGCGACATCTCGCCGCTGCTGCGTGCCGTGCGCGCCGTCAAGACCGATGCCGAACTGAAGATGCTGCGAATGTCCGGACAGCGGCAGACGCTTGTCTACGAGCGCATTCCCCATCTCTATCGGGAAGGTATGAGCGATATCGAGTTCCAGATTGAAATCGAGCGTGCCTCGCGTCTGGGCGGATGCCTCGGCCAGTTCCGCGTGGCAGGCAGCGAGATGGAAATCTTCATGGGCAACGTCCTCACAGGCGAGAACGCCGACACACCCTCGCCCTACGACTTCGCCATGGGCGGCGCAGGCCTCGGCCCCTCGCTCCCCGTCGGCGCCGACGGCACCATCATACGCCCCGGAATACCCGTGATGGTCGATGTCAACGGCAATTATACAGGATATATGACCGACATGACGCGCTGCTACGTCTGCGGCACGCCCAATGAGGAAGCCGTGCGTGCCAACCAACTGTCGGTCGACATATGCAGCGAGCTCGCCGGAATGATGACTCCCGGCGCCGCCGCATCCGACCTCTATCACCGTGCCGTCGAAATGGCGACCGCGGCAGGCCTCGAATCTAACTTCATGGGCCACCGCAGTCACGCCGGTTTCGTGGGCCACGGCGTAGGCATCGAAATCAACGAGCTGCCCGTCATCGCGCCCCGCTCGCGCGACATCTTGCAGGCCGGCAATGTAATAGCGCTCGAACCGAAGTTCGTAATCCCCGGCCTCGGCGCCGTGGGTGTCGAGAATACATATATCGTCAGGGACTCCGGTCCGGCCGAACGTATCACGAACGCTCCGCAAAACATCATATCACTTGACTGATACTCAACTATGTAATCTGAGCGACCGTCTGTCGCCCCGTAACGTATTCGAGACTGTCGGCTCCGTAGCCGACAGTCTCGGACGCGAATGCTACGCCGTCGGAGGATATGTGCGCGACCTCATCATCGGGCGCCACTCCAAGGACATCGACTTCGTCACAGTCGGCAGCGGCATAGACCTCGCGCAGGCCGTGGCCGCAAAAATGGGACATGCCTCCGTGGCCGTCTACCGCAACTACGGCACCGCGCAGCTGCACCGCGGCAAGCTCGAGCTCGAATTCGTCGGCGCACGCCGCGAAAGCTATCACCGCGAAAGCCGCAACCCCATCGTCGAGGACGGCACACTGGCCGACGACCTCGCACGCCGCGACTTTACTATCAACGCATTGGCCATCAAGGTCAACCATGACGGATTCGGTGACGTAATCGACAATTACGACGGCCTCGGCGACATCGGCCGCCTCCTCATCCGCACCCCCCTCGACCCCGATGTGACTTTCAGCGACGACCCGCTGCGCATGATGCGCGCCATTCGTTTCGCCACACAGCTCGATTTCGAGATATTCCCCGAAACCTTCGCGGCAATACGCCGCAACGCACGGCGAATCGAAATCATAACCCACGAGCGCATTAAGGACGAGCTGTTCAAGATAATGGCCGCCCCCAGGCCCTCCATCGGCTGGAAACTCCTCCTCGACAGCGGGCTGCTCGAAATCATCATGCCCGAGATGGCACGCATGAAAGGCATCGACGTCGTCAAAGGGCGCGCCCACAAGGACAATTTCCGGCACACCATGCAGGTGCTCGACGGCGTCGCAGCCGCCTCCGACAACATATGGCTGCGCTGGGCCGCGCTGCTGCACGACATCGGCAAGCCCGTCACCAAGCACTTCGACCCCGCGCGAGGATGGACTTTCCATCAGCACAACTTCGTGGGAGCCAAGATGGTGAAGAGCATATTCCGCCGCATGAAGTTCCCCCTCGGCGCCGAGATGCGCTATGTGCAGAAACTCGTCGAGCTCCACATGCGCCCCATCGCCCTAGTCGAGGACGAGGTGACCGACAGCGCCGTGCGCCGACTCATAAACTACGCCGAGGACGACCTCGCCGACCTGATGATTCTGGCGCGTGCCGACATCACAAGCCGCGACGAGGCCAAGAAGGCGCGTTTCCTCGCCAACTTCGACCTCGTGGAGGAGAAGTTCCGCACCACCCACGCCAAGGACCTCGAACGCAACCGCAAGAACCCTGTCGACGGCACCGAAATCATGGAACTCTTCGGCCTGCAGCAAGGTCCGCAGGTTGGCTTCTTCGCCAAGAGCCTCAAGGAAGCCATCAAGGAGTGCGAAATCGACGACAACCGCCGCGCCGCGTTCGAATATCTTCTGCGCCTCGCCGCCGAGGCCGGCATAGCCCCGCTCTACGACCCTCTTGAGCGCCTTGAAGCCGAAGCGCCCGCCGACGCAGCGGATGCCCCGGCCACGCCTCAGGAGACGGAATGAAGCTGTGGCATGAAAATTTGCACAGCTGCAATCTTTGCACTACCTTTGCCTTGAAACAGGGCAGGGCGGCCATCCGCCGTCATCCGTCATTCCATAATTAATCTCTCTAAGCTATGAAGAAATTCATTATCACCCTCTTGCTGGGCATTCTCGCCGCTGTCGGCACCTCGGCCCAGTCCATCTACGACAATCCCTATAACCGAGTTTATATCGGCGTGCGCGCCGGTCTCGACATAAGCTGCCCCGGCAACATCAAGAACGGAGCTTTCTCTGTAGACCTGTTCAATCCCGGCGCCGGCTTCGACATCGGCGCCGTCATCAACGTCCCCCTGTGGAAGAATCTCTATTTCGAACCCGGACTGATGCTGAATTACAGCACCATGGGCTACGACATCAGCGTGACGAACGATGACGCCGAGCTGGCCGACGCATCCATGTCCAACCGGCAGCTGGGCTTCCGCGTGCCCTTCCGCGCCGGCTACCGCTTTGACTTCGAGCCCGTGTCGGTGAGCGTATTCACAGGCCCCGAACTCAAAATCGGCATCTACGGACGCGACCACCTCAGCGTTCCCGGACTCGGAAGTGAAAGCGACGGCTGCTACAACACCATAAACCGCGTGAACCTGCTGTGGCAGTTCGGCGCCGGAGTAAGCCGCGGACACTGGGTCTTCGAGCTTAGCGGCGGCGTAGGCATGCTGGACATGTACAAGGGCCCGGCATCCATGCATCAGGGCAATGTGAGCCTCACCGTGGGCTATAATTTCTGACAGCCGCGATGAGTTCCCGTTTCTCGGATTTCAAGACCTGGTTGGGCCGCTTCCTCTCGCCCTGGACCATCGTCTGCCTTGCCGTTGTGGCCTTCGTCATGTTCTACGGCGACAACTCCGTGTTCGACAGCATCGACCAGGACCGCACCGTCGACAGTCTGCGCGCCGAGCTCGCCGCCATACGCGACAGCACCGAGCATTACCGCCGTCTCAACGAGCGACTGACCTCCGACCCCGAGCTCATGGAGCAGGTGGTGCGCGAGCAGTACGGCATGAAGCGCCCGCACGAGGATGTATATAACTTTGTAGAAAGCACCGACAACCGATGAACAACCGCCCCTCAAACCGCACACTCTTTCTGGCCAACGTGGTGGCGCCTCTGGGACTGCTCCTTGTCCTTGCCGCCACGGCCACGCCTTTCCTGCTGATGCACACCCCGTGGGCAGTGCAGGCATATCCCTTTGTCTACGGCGCAGGCGCGCTCGTACTTCTGGTGGCACGCCTTTTTGCCGTCTATCCTTGCGAGGACATGCGCCTGAAGCGTCTGCACCGGCTCGAGAAATGGTCGCCCCTGGTATTCCTCGCCGCCGACTTCCTGCTGTTCTACAACCCGACGACACTGCGCGACTGGCTCGCCTTCACCCTCGCCGGTGCGGCCATCCAGATCTATACCTCGCTGGCCATACCCATGCGCGAAAAGAAACTGGCCGAACAGAACTAAGCGCCATCGGCGTCCTGATTCACTAAACCTTTAAGCATAAAGAGTTGGCAAAGAAAATAGTCGAGACCCCGCTGATGAAGCAGTACGCCGAGATGAAGGCTAAGCATCCCGACGCAATCCTGCTGTTCCGTGTCGGCGACTTCTACGAAACTTTCAGCGACGATGCCATAGAGGCCTCCGAAATACTCGGAATCACCCTGACACGGCGCGCCAATGGCTCGGCGCAATACGTTGAGCTGGCCGGATTTCCGCATCATGCCCTCGACAGCTACCTGCCCAAGCTCGTGCGCGCCGGCAAGCGTGTGGCCATCTGCGAGCAGCTCGAGGACCCCAAGCTGACAAAGAAGCTCGTCAAGCGCGGCATCACAGAGCTTGTCACACCCGGCGTGGCCATGAGCGACACCGTGCTGAGGCGCTCCGAAAACAACTTCCTCGCCGCCGTCCACTTCGGCAAGGGCGGCCTGACGGGCGTTGCCTTCCTCGACATCAGCACCGGCGAGTTCCTCGCCGCCGAGGGCAACATCGACTATGTCGACAAGATATTAGCCAACATGGCTCCCAAGGAGCTGCTGGTGCAGCGCGGATTCAAGAGCCGCGCCGCCGCCGAGTTCTCGCAGCCCTATCTGACCTTCGAGCTCGAGGACTGGCTGTTCACCCTCGACGCCGCCGACGAGCGCCTGCGCAAGCAGTTCGGCACATCGTCGCTCAAGGGTTTCGGCATCGACCGCATGCACACCGCCGTCATCGCCGCCGGTGCCATCCTCCACTATCTCGACCTCACAAGCCACACCCGCACCGCCCACATAAGCTCCATATCGCGAATCGAGGAAGACCGCTACGTGCGCCTCGACCGCTTCACTGTGCGCAACCTCGAACTCATTGAACCGCTCGACAGCGACGGCAAGAGCCTGCTCGGCGTCATCGACCGCACCGTCAGTCCTATGGGCGGACGTCTGCTGCGCCGCTGGCTGCTCTTCCCCCTCAAAGACCCCAAGGCCATCAACGAGCGCCTCGACGTGGTAGAGCATTTCTTCCGCTGCCCCTAATGCCGCGACGACATCGT
>JAIDUY010000362.1 GCA_029059965.1 Muribaculaceae bacterium | reverse complement strand
GTATAAAATGCTCGAATCGTTCGAAGGCATACCTATCAACTACGGCTGTCTGTCAAAGGGCAACTCGTCGGTCAAAGAGACGCTCGACGAACAGATTCTGGCAGGCGGCTGCGGATTCAAAATCCACGAAGACTGGGGTGCTACACCGGCGGCCATCCGCGCATGCCTCGACTCGGCCGACCGTCTTGACGTGCAGGTGGCCATACATACGGACACACTTAACGAAGGCGGTTACGTCGAAGACTCAATAGCGGCCATGGACGGACGCACCATCCATACCTACCATACCGAAGGCGCCGGCGGCGGACACGCTCCCGACCTCCTTAAAGTCGCGTCGATGGCCAATGTGCTCCCCTCGTCGACCAACCCGACCCTTCCGTTCGGCATCAACTCCAAGGCAGAGCTGTTTGACATGATCATGGTCTGCCACAATCTTAATCCGAACATTCCGAGCGACGTAGCTTTTGCAGAAAGTCGTGTGCGCCCCGAGACCCAGTCGGCTGAGAACATTCTTCACGACCTCGGCGTGCTCTCAATGGTTTCGTCTGACTCCCAGGCCATGGGCCGTGTAGGCGAATCGTTCATGCGTACTTTCCAGATGGCTTCCTACATGAAGCAGGTTCGCGGCAAACTGCCCGAGGACAGCGACAGCAACGATAACTTCCGTGTTCTGCGCTATCTGGCACAGATTACCCTGAATCCCGCCGTTACCTACGGTATCTCCGATATCCTCGGCTCCATCGCCGAAGGCAAGATGGCCGACCTCGTGCTCTGGGAACCCGCATTCTTCGGCGTCAAGCCCAAGCTCGTCATCAAGGGCGGTCTCATCAACTGGGCCAATATGGGCGACCCCAACGCTTCGCTGCCCACACCGCAGCCTTGCATCATGCGACCCATGTTCGGCTCTTTCGGCAAGGCCATGCCCCGCACCTGCGCCCGCTTCGTATCGCGTGCGTCGCTCGACAACGGCATCGTCGAAAAAGTCGGTACCGAAAACATCTTCTATCCCGTACACGGCGTACGCCAGCTCTCGAAGTACGACATGGTTCGCAACACCGCCCTGCCGCACATCGAAGTCGACCCCGAGACATTCAACGTCTATGTCGACGGAGTCCTGGCCACCGTTCCTCCGGCAAAGGAACTTCCTCTGTCTCAACTCTACTGGTTCAGTTAACCGTTTCACTTTGAATCATACCGATGACAGGGGTGTCCGAAAGGGCACTCCTGTTTTTAGATATACGCCCCGGAATTATCATATATTACTAAACTTAACACAGACACGGATTGTTATATATTCAAACATTCAACCACGTTTCAACATAATCCATCACACTATGGAAGTCATAACCGAAATCATCGGCAACGCGCATCAGCCCGAGTGGCAGGAAAAGCTTGCCGGCATGCACATCGAACGTCTGTTCCTCGACCAGTGGACAGCACAGAAAAGTCGCTTTCTCATCGCCGGCGACCACGGCAACGAGTATCCCGTAGCCCTCAAGAGAGGTGCCCGCATTAGCGACGGCGACATCGTGGCCTTCGACCCCGAAAAGGGTACGGCGGCCGTTCTGTGCCTGGACCTCAGCAATGTGCTGGTCATCGACATGGACGGTCTGGCGGGACGCACTCCCGAAGATATCATCCGTATTTCGGTAGAGCTCGGCCATGCAATCGGCAACCAGCACTGGCCCGCCGTCGTCAAGGGCACGAAGGTCTATGTTCCTCTGACCGTCGACAAGAAAGTGATGCTCAGCGTCATGGAGACGCACAACATCGAGGGTATAACATATTCCTTTCAGCCCGGTACCGACATAATCCCCTATCTGGCTCCGCATGAAGTACGCCGTCTTTTCGGAGGCGCCTCGCACGAAAGCCACTCGCACGAAGGACACGACCACGGCGAGCATACCCATACACACACTCACTGACCACAGCTCACCGACACACCATGCTGACCCGGATAATGCATCTTCTTCAGATGACCGACTCGACCTTTCCCGTCGGAACATTCTCTTTCTCGAACGGCCTTGAGACTGCCTCGCACTCGGGCATCGTCCACGACGCCGAGACTCTGCGCCAATATACCCGCTCGGTGGCCCTTCAGGCTGCCATGACCGACGGCGTAGCTGCCCTGGCGGCACACCGCGCCGCCCTCAGCGGCGACATGGACGCCGTCCGTCTGGCCGACTCGCATCTGATGCTACTGAAGATGAACGACGAGGCCCGGATGATGCTCCAACGCATGGGCAAGAAGCTCGCCGAACTCGCGGTGAAGCTCTTCCCCGACGATGAGCTGATGGCCCGCTGGCTGCACGACATCAACGAGGGCACGACTCCGGGATGCTACCCCATAGCCCAGGGGCTGGCATTCGCCAAGTGCGGGTTGGGCGAGGAGGAGCTCTTCGCCTCGCACCAGTACGGCGTGGTCAACATGGTGCTGGGAGCCGCCCTCCGCTGCGTGCGGGTGTCGCACTACGACACCCAGCTGATTCTTCAGGAACTCAGCGCCGAGGTGCCGGAGCTGTACGCCGAAGCTCGCGAAATGAAGTTCGAGGACATGAATGCCTTCGTGCCGGAAATGGACATCTTCGCATCGCTGCACGAGAAAGGCAACATGCGCATGTTCATGAACTGATATCAATACAATTCATCACAACAAATAAATCAAGACAACAAAATGAGTACTTGTAGAATAGGAATCGGCGGCCCGGTAGGCTCGGGCAAGACCGCCATCATCGAAGCCATAACCC
>JAIDUY010000361.1:2407-2761 GCA_029059965.1 Muribaculaceae bacterium | reverse complement strand
CTCTACCACGCCACCGACGTCGCGGGCTTCAACCCCGACGCCTACACCACCGAGCAGGTGTTTTACACCTCGGCCGACGGCACCCGCGTGCCCATGTTCATCGTGCGCCGCAACGACGTCGTGGCCGACGGCAGCAACCCCGTCTACCTCTACGGCTACGGCGGCTTCAACGTACCTCTTAACCCCGGCTTCAACCCCAACCGCCTCTTCTGGCTCGAAAACGGCGGCATCTATGCCCAGGCCAACCTGCGCGGCGGCTCCGAGTACGGCGAAAGCTGGCACGAGGCCGGGACTAAGATGAAGAAGCAGAACGTATTCGACGACTTCATCGCCGCAGGCGAGTACATGGTGGCC
>JAIDUY010000361.1:0-2397 GCA_029059965.1 Muribaculaceae bacterium | reverse complement strand
TGGCCAACAACTGGACCAAGCCCGAGCTGCTCACCATCGAGGGCGGCAGCAACGGCGGACTCCTCGTCGGCGCCGTCGTCAACCAGCGTCCTGACCTCTTCCGTGTGGCCATTCCACGAGTCGGCGTGATGGACATGATGCGCTATCACCTGTTCACTATCGGCTGGAACTGGGCGCACGACTACGGCACGGCCGACGACAGCGCCGAGATGGCCGCTTACCTCCACGGCTATTCGCCCATCCACAACATCAAGAACGACGGCACGCCCTATCCCGCCATACTTGTCACCACCGCCGACCACGACGACCGTGTCGTGCCCGCGCACTCCTTCAAGTACGCCGCCACGCTCCAGGCCGCCGATACCGGCGACCGTCCCAAGCTGATACGCATCGACTCCAAGGCCGGACACGGCGCAGGCAAGCCCACCGCGAAGGTGGTCGACGAGTACACCGACATCTACTCGTTCATCTTCAACAACCTCGGAATCGACCCGACCGAATGCGTCGTAACTCCATAACAAAGGCCGCGACCGTAGCTGTTCTGGCTATGGCCGCGGCCTCGTGTTTCACAGGCGTTGAGAGCACACCGCGCATAGGCGACGCCGAAGTGCGCCGCCGTCAGGCCGCCGAGCAGACCGCCGAGCAGCGTTTCCTTGCCGACGTCCGCCCCGAAGCGCCGTCGCAGTGGCGGCGCGGACACACGGCGTGGCTTGTGTCCGACCCGCGTTTCGCCCGCGTGCTTGCCCCCATGACAGCGGTGCCCGACAGCCTCGCCGGGCGCACGATGCTGTTTGGCGGCTTTGCGGCAGCGGCTTCGCTGACCGGTTCCGACGCCACCGACGTCACACTTGTCGATGCCTCCGATGGCACTGTCGTCCGCTACCGCGTGGCCGTGCCCTCGTCGGCCATCGACACTGTGTCGCAGCTTGAAGTGCCTTTTGCCATCGACCTCGGACTTGTGGCCCGCGTCGACAGCATGATGCGCGGACGGCTCCTCTACGTCTGCACTCCCGACTGGTTCGACGGCCGTGGCCACGACGTGTCCGGACTGAGGCATATCGAAGTGACAGTCGACAGTGTCGTGCCCGGCAGCTACCTCTATCCCGCGGCGGTCTATTTCACGCCCACAGACAGCCGTCAGGCCGCGAGGGCCTCGATAGCGCCGGACGATACGCGTTTCCTTTACATGAGTGTCGGCGGTGTCGGCGCCTCCACGCGCAGTTTCGACCGCCTCTTCGCCTTCGACAATCCGCGCAGACGCTTCCCGAATATCGAGGACGATGTATGGGCACTCATCACCGCATCGCGTGTACGCGAGGGCATGACGCGCGACGAATGCCGCCTGGCTCTCGGCTCTCCGACGGCCATCAACCGCTATCCCACACGCGGAGGTATGCGCGAGGTGTGGAACTACTCCGACGGCGTCTATCTCGCCTTTGACGACGGTTATCTGACAAGCTTCCGACAGTAACTATGGAACTGATTTTTCTTGGTACGGGCACCTCGACAGGCGTGCCGATGATAGGCTGCCGCTGCGCGACATGCACCAGCACCGACCCCTGCGACCAAAGGCTGCGCTGCTCGGTCATCGTGCGGCCCGATGACGGCGCCCCGGGCATACTCATCGACGCCGGACCCGACCTGCGCCGACAGCTTCTCGACCATCAGACTCCCGATTTGGCGGCGCTGCTGGTGACGCACATACACTACGACCATGTCGGCGGCATCGACGACCTGCGGCCCTACTGCTACAAGGCTCCCGACGGCAAGTTCCCCGTGTACTGCCGCGCCGATGTCGGCGCCGGTCTGAAACGCGCCGTCCCCTATGCCTTTGCCGAGGACCACTATCCCGGTGCTCCGGCATTCCACCTCCATACGGTCGACGACGACACTCCCTTCGAGATTCCCGTCGCCGGGCACAATCCTGTCAAGGTCGTTCCGCTGCCCGTGCTCCACGCCAAGCTGCCTATCCTTGGCTACCGCATAGGCCCGCTCGCCTACATTACCGACTGCTCGCATATAGGCGACGAAACGCTCGCCCGGCTCAATGGCGTGGATACGCTGGTCATCAACGCGCTGCGCCCGCAGCCGCATCCGGCGCACCTGTCGCTCGACGAGTCGCTGGCCGTCATAGCCCGCGTCGCACCCCGTCAGGCTTTTCTGACACATATGAGCCACGACATGCCGCCCGCCGCCGAGGTGGAGCCCCTGCTGCCACAGGGCGTGCGCCTCGCCCACGACGGATTGAGGATAAGATTCTGACAGAATAAAGGACACCAAAAAACGCGCGACTGCCGGAGCGGTCGCGCGTTTTTGGTGTCTGTCAGTAATCTGTCAGCGGACTACGACGCGGGCGGCTGAGCCGTCGAAACGCACGATGTAGACGCCGCTTGCCGA
>JAIDUY010000360.1 GCA_029059965.1 Muribaculaceae bacterium | reverse complement strand
GTATATGCTGACAACGGGAGCCTGCTCGGCGCGGCCGCCGGCGAGGTTGCGAGCCTTGACGCGTCCCTGCTCGACAGCGGTGACTGTGGTGCCGTTGAGGGCGACGCCGGCGTTGAGGCGGCGCGAGGGAGCGATGAGCTCGGTTTCGCGGCCCGAGGCGAGGTCGACGCTCTTGAGGGCGGTGCGGCGCAGGTGGCGGCGGTCGATGGAGCTCTGACGGAACACTATCTTGTTGCCGTCGGCGCTGATAGCCACATCGTGGCCGTTGCCGTTGCGGGTGATGACAGCGCTTGCGCCGTCGGCGATACGGATACGGGTCAGGGCGTCACTTCCTGCATCGGAAACCACGACGAACGAGCCGTCGGGGCTGATGGTCGGAATGGCTACGACGAGACCTTCGGGGACGTTGACTTCGGATGTCGATGCCACTTCAACTAACTGAGCCGAAGCGCAAAGGCCAGCCATCAGTAACGCTGCCGAAAGAATGACTTTTCTCATAGCGATTTCAGGTTGGTATAAGATTATAAAAATAGGTTGATTGTGTATTGTTTTCAAGGTCGATACCCGGGCCATGCGCGGGCGCACGGCTTTCGGACGCTCAAAAGTACCAAAAAATTTTGAGTCAACCACAAAAATTCGCAATCTTTAACGAATGCCTCCGCATACGAAAATATCGTGCGTGTAATTGCAGACTTCCGATTTTTTTTCTAACTTTGTTTATCCGATAACTGAATAAACTACAAACTATGAAATTCGCAGAGAAAAGCTACGCAATATTTGAGCAGTCGGTAAACGACTACCACATCGACGACGACGTTGACGCCGCCACGCGTCAGCCCTACGACCCCTCCTCCATCGAGGGCGTTCTCTACGCCAAGAACCGCATCGACGCCGTCCAGTGGCATCTCGAAGATATTATACGCGACCCCGCCATCGACCCCGTGGCAGCGCTGGCACTCAAGCGCCGCATCGACAGCTCCAATCAGGAGCGCACCGACATGGTCGAGGAGCTCGACACCTACTTCCGCAAGCTCTACGCCGACGTCGAGCCCCTCCCCGATGCCTCCATCAATACGGAGAGCCCCGCCTGGGCGCTCGACCGCCTGTCGATTCTGGCCCTCAAGATCTACCATATGGCGGCCGAGGTGGCACGTCCCGACGCCGAAGAGGCTCACAAGGCACGCTGCGCCGCCAAACTGGCCGTGCTGCGCGAACAGCAGGTCGACCTCACCGCTGCTATCGACACCCTCCTCGACGACATCGCCGCCGGCCGCAAGTACATGAAGGTCTACCGCCAGATGAAGATGTATAACGACGCCGACACCAACCCCGTGCTCTATGGCGCAAAGCGTTGATGCGGCGGCCGACGGCAAGCGTCCCGCAACGGTGCTGATGGCCCGCTTCTCGGCATTCGGCGACGTGGCCATGACCATTCCCGTGATTTACAGCGCCTGCCGCTGCTACCCTGAGGTGAAGTTCGTCATGGTGACGCGCCCGTCGATGACCTCGATGTTTGTCAATCCGCCCTCGAACCTTGTCCTTGTCGGAGCCGACGTCAAGAAAGACTACGATGGCGTGGCCGGCATCCGGCGCTTGTGCTCCGAGCTTGTCGGACGTTTTCGTCCGGATGTCTTCGCCGATCTGCACAATGTGCTGCGCACCAATCTGATGTCCTTTTTCTTTCGTCTGAGGGGCATCTCCTCGGCGCGCATAGTCAAGCCGCGCGCCAAGCGCCGCGCCCTGACCCGCGCCCGCAACAAGACCATGCTTCCGCTGGTGTCGCAGCGGGCGCGCTACCGCGAGGTATTCTATAAGATAGGTCTGCCGCTGACCGACCGCTTCGACGGGCTCTTCGCACGCCGCGGAGGTGCTCCCGCCGAAATGTACGCCTCCATAACGGCGCCCAAACCCGCCGGCGAGAAGTGGATAGGCATAGCCCCCTTCGCCGCCCATCCCGGCAAGATATATCCCGTGGAGAAGATGGAGACGGTGGTCGAGGCGCTTTCGCGCCGCGGCGGCATCCGTGTGTTCCTCTTCGGCGGCGGCGAGCACGAGAAGGAAGTCCTCGGCCGCTGGGCCGCGACATATCCCGGAGTGACCTCGCTGGCCGGCGAGCGCCACGGCTTCGCCGCCGAACTGGCGCTTATGAACCAGCTCGACGTCATGCTCAGCATGGACTCGGCCAATATGCACCTGGCGGCCATCGCCGGGACGCGCACCGTCAGCATCTGGGGCGCCACACATCCCTACTGCGGCTTCAAGCCGTGGAGGCAGACCGACGCCGACATGATTCAGGCGCCATTGGCATGCCGCCCCTGTTCCGTATTCGGCGACAAGCCGTGCCGGCGTGGCGATTATCTCTGCCTCTCCGCAATAAGCCCCGAGCTTATCTTAGAAAAACTGTTACAATGAGCGACGATTTCGACATACGCAGCCAGCAGAACGGCAGCGCCTCCGAGGCCGACTACGAACGGGCGCTACGCCCGGGACGCTTCGACGGCTTCAACGGTCAGGAAAAGATTATCGAGAACCTCAAGGTCTTCGTCGCCGCGGCACGCCTGCGGCAGGAGGCCCTCGACCATATATTGCTGTTCGGCCCTCCCGGACTCGGCAAGACCA
Organism: Muribaculaceae bacterium; assembly: GCA_029059965.1. Lineage (GTDB taxonomy): Bacteria > Bacteroidota > Bacteroidia > Bacteroidales > Muribaculaceae > CAG-873. Next base: position 1,416 of record JAIDUY010000360.1, on the reverse strand, counting down.
CCCTGGCCGGCATCGTGGCCAACGAGCTCGGCGTAGGCCTCAAGGTCACCTCCGGCCCCGTGCTCGACAAACCAGGCGACCTGGCAGGCATCCTCACCTCGCTCGAGGAGAACGACGTGCTCTTCATCGACGAGATTCACCGCCTCAGTCCCGTGGTCGAGGAGTACCTCTACTCGGCCATGGAGGACTACCGCATCGACATAATGATCGACAAGGGTCCCGGTGCCCGCAGCGTGCAGCTCACCCTCAGCCCCTTCACCCTCGTGGGCGCCACCACCCGCAGCGGCCTGCTCACCTCGCCCCTGCGTGCGCGTTTCGGCATCAAGTGTCACCTCGAGTACTACGACCATGCCGTGCTGGAGCGCATCGTGCGCCGCTCGGCGGCATTGCTCGACGTGCCCATCGACAGCGACGCGGCCATGGAAATAGCCATGCGCAGCCGCGGAACGCCACGCATCGCCAACGCCCTGCTGCGGCGTGTGCGCGACTTTGCCCAGGTCAAGGGCAGCGGCGTTATCGACCTCGACATAGCCCGCTATGCCCTCGAGGCGCTCAACATCGACCGCTACGGCCTCGACGAAATCGACAACAAGATTCTGCGCACCATCATCCGCAAGTTCAAGGGTGGCCCCGTCGGGCTGAGCACCATAGCCACGGCTTTGGGCGAGGACCCCGGCACGATAGAGGAGGTCTACGAACCTTTCCTCATCAAGGAAGGTTTCATCAAGCGTACACCTCGCGGCCGTCAGGTCACCGACCTGGCTTATGAGCACCTCGGCGAGGAGCGCTTCGACGACCTCGGCCTTTTCGGATAGAATAATGAAATACGACAAATCACCGGAACTCAAAGAGAAGATTTCAATTCTTCCCGACACTCCGGGCGTCTACATGTACTTCGACGCCGCCGGAACCGTGATTTATGTCGGCAAGGCCAAGAACCTCAAGCGGCGCGTTTCGTCCTACTTCAACCGTACTCACGACAACATCCGCACGGCGCTGCTGGTGCGCAACATCGCCGACATGAAGTACATCGTCGTGCCCACCGAGCAGGATGCCCTCAATCTGGAGAACTCCATGATCAAGGAGTACCAGCCCCGCTACAACGTGCTGCTCAAGGACGACAAGTCGTACCCGTGGATTGCCGTCACCAACGAGATGTACCCCCGCGTGTTCATGACGCGACACCACATCAAGGACGGCACACGCTACTACGGTCCCTACACCAACACCGCCGTGGCGCGCACCGTGCTCGAACTCATCGGCCAGCTCTATCCCATCCGGACCTGCCGCCTGCCCATCACACCCGACTATATTGCCAGGGAGAAAGGACGCCTGTGCCTGCAGTACCACCTCCACAAATGCCGCGGATGCTCCACCGGAGACATCGACGCCTCCCCCTAAGGACAGTACATCGAG
>JAIDUY010000036.1 GCA_029059965.1 Muribaculaceae bacterium | reverse complement strand
CATCCCTGCCCGAAAACATCTGCACGACGCTTGACCGCCCCAGCGTTAACAAATATTGGGGAACCGGCTCTTAGTACGACTTCGCGGACTGAGGCCCGGCAGATGAACTTTCCTGTGCGGACGGGCGTTGTGATTGTATTCATCACAATGCCGTCCTGCTAATTCATCACTATGGGAAAAACATTCATCTGCACACTCGCGGCCGTGGTATGCGCGGTTTTCTCCGCATCGTCGCAGAGCGCGGTCGACGATTTCGCCGACACTATGGCTACAAGTCATAAGATAGTCTACATCGACGGGCGTCCCGCCGACGCCTCAACGCAGGCCTACGTCGATTCTGTCCGTCGGGTGATCAGCACTTTCTACTACGACCAGTTCCGCCACTTTCAGGATCCGGAGGCTCCCTACTTCCTGTTCATGAGCAAGGACGCGCAGCTGGCCATGGGTATAGGCGGAGCTGTGCGCATGCGCGGCTACTACGACTGGGGCGGAGCAATGCCGTCGCCCGGATTCGCTCCGTACCTTATCCCGATGAATCCCGACCCGACGGCCATGAGGCACTTCGACACGACCCCTGCGGGAACCTGCCTGTTTTTCCGTGTTCTCGGACGCAACAAGACCCTTGGCAACTATCAGCTATATATCGAGGCAAACTTCAACGGTTACAAGACCCGCGATTTCCACCTTAAGAAAGCATACGCCGTCATCAACGACTTTACGGTCGGCTATGCGCCGTCGACATTCTCCGACCCTGCGGCCATAGCGCCCACCGTCGATGCCCAGGGACCCAACAACAAGATTTCGCCGACGGCGGTTCTGGTCCGCTACATGCCCGTAATCCGTGACAAATGGGTCCTGGCCGTGTCAGCCGAGACACCCGACCATTCCGTCGCCGTCGACAACGAGCACACGGCGTCGGTAGAGAAATGGATTCCCGATTTTGCTGCCTTCGTTCAGTACCAGTGGGCAAGAGGGCAGCACGTCCGCCTGTCGGGCATCGTGCGCACGCTGTCGTACCGCGACCTCGACGAGGGTGCCAATCGCAACGTGGCCGGCTGGGGCGTCCAGCTGAGTTCCGTGGCGCATCCCCTCTATCCTCTGACCACATATGTCACCGTCAACTATGGCCACGGCTACGCAGGTCTCGGCGGCGACCTGCTCATCGGAAAATACGACCTTGTCGGAAATCCCGACCGTCCCGGACGCCTCTACGCTCCGCGCTCGTTCGGATGGAGCGTGGGCGTGCAGTATAACTTCCGTCCTAATCTCTTCGCCACCGTCGTGGCCAGCCGGACGCGCTACCTGCCCACGGGACAGGTCGACCCCACGGAGTACAAGACAGGTATCTTCGCCGCCGCCAACGTGTTCTGGTATCTTACTCCGCGCATGAGTCTCGGTGCGGAATTCGACTGGGGCATGCGCCGCAACTTCAGCGGCGAGCATCGTGCCGCAAGGCGTGTCGGCGCCGTGTGCCAGTTCTCGTTCTGACAACAGTTCGAAAATACACAAAAACATTCAGGGCGCCCCCTGTGCCTGAGCATGGGGGACGCCCTGAATGTTTCCTTGCGGTAAAACCCGGAATCGGATTACTTGCCGCCCAGGTGGTCGCTGACGGTCAGATGTACGCGGCCTTTGGCGCGACGACGGGCAAGAACCTTGCGGCCGTCGGGAGTCGACATTCTTTCGCGGAAACCGTGCTTGTTAACTCTTTTGCGATTAGAGGGTTGGAATGTTCTTTTCATTGCCTTTATGATGTTTTTTCGTTTATAAGCGCTATTCGGACTGCAAATTTAGACAATATTTTTTACCTGTGCAAATATTTGAGGCTCCCGCAGTCAATTTTTTCTTGACGGGCGTCGGCCGGCCTCTGCCGGTGACCGGCGTCGGCCGACTGCGGTTGTTTTTCTCTCAATATATTTTGTTAATATCTGAATTCTTGTTACTTTTGCTGCACCGTTCGCCGTGTGTCGCCTCACCGGCGCGGCGGCAGTACATCTATCTATACCCGATACACATATATTTATTAATATATCATGGCAGAAAATAAAGAAAGACTGTTTGACCAGTTCCCCGAGACGAGCTACCAGGAGTGGCGCGCCAAGGTGGAAGCCGACCTCAAAGGAGCCGACTTCAACAAGAAACTGGTTTGGCGCACCAACGAAGGCTTCGAGGTGCAGCCTGTTTACCGCGCTGAAGATATCGCCGGCCTCGAGACTACAAAGAGCCTCCCCGGCCAGTTCCCCTTCGTTCGCGGCACCCGTACCGACAACGACTGGCTGACCCGCCAGAATATCATCGCCGAAAGCGCCAAAGAGGCTAACGCCATCGCACTCGACGTTCTTACCAAGGGCGTTACTTCGCTCGGCTTCAAGGTTGCCGAAGCTTCCGAAGTCGCCGAACTTCTCAAGGGCATCGATCTTGCCAAGGTCGAGGTCAATCTGGAATGCTGCCCCCGCAAGGCAGTCGAGGTGGCCAAGGCCCTCGTGGCAGCTGTCGAGGCTGCAGGCGCAGCCGCCGACTTCCGCGGCAGTGTCCGCTTCAATCCTCTGCGCCGCCAGTTCCGTCACGGCGTGGAAGGCGTAGATGTGGCAGCAGTCACAGCCGAGGCTTCCGAACTCCTCAAGACCGTGGCTCCCGTGGCCGGTCTGCGCTGCCTCAGCGTTGAGAGCGAAATCCTCGCCAACGCCGGCGCGTTCATCTATCAGGAAC
>JAIDUY010000359.1 GCA_029059965.1 Muribaculaceae bacterium | reverse complement strand
GCGCATGCGGTGCAGGCAGGGGCTCTGGTCGCAGACGACGGGTATCTTTCCGCCTTCCGAAGCCACCGCCAATGCTGCCTCGAGTTCGGCGGTCTTGGCGTCGGCGATGTCGGGCATTCCCTTGCTTTCCCATATCATGCCGCAGCAGAGGTTTTCCATCTTCGCGGGGAAGATGACCTCGTAGCCTGCGCGCTTGCACAGCTCGACGAAGATGTCGGCCAGCGGCTTGACCTTGGCGTCGGCTTCCTCGCTCGCTCCCATCACGCGGTTGAGGCACGAGGGGAAATAGACGAGCTTGCGCGGCGCTTCGGTGTTGGCGGTGCTATGCAGGTGCGAGGGCGAGAAGGGCTTGGGCAGCGACGGTGTCCACAGCGGGGCTCCGAGCTTGTGAAGACCCTTGCCGACAACCTGGACGCCTTTGTCGCCGAGAACCTTGTGGGCGATGCCGGCGCAGCCGAGGGTGAAGCGTATGGCGGAGCTGACTCCCGAAAGATGTTCGGCGGCGAAGGCGCCTATCTTGCGTCCCGTGCTGCCGGTCTCACGCTCGCGGACGTCGTGGATTAGGTCGGCGGTATTGATGCCCATGGGGCAGGAGGTACTGCACAGGCCGTCGCCGGCGCAGGTCTCGTTGCCGTAGTATCTGAATCCTTTTTCAAGAGCCTTGAGGCGTTCGGGGTCGCTGCCGTCGCGGCGCAGGCGTGCTATTTCGCGCTGTGCCACGATGCGCTGGCGGGCCGAGAGTGTCAGTCCGCAGCTCACGCAGTTCACCTCGCAGAATCCGCATTCGATGCAGCGGTCGACGTGCTCGTCGCACAGCGGCAGCGGCTTCATGCCCTTGATGAAGCATTCGGGGTCGTCGTTGAAGATTACGCCCGGGTTGAGCAGGTTCAAGGGGTCGAAGGCGGTCTTGAGGCGTTTCATGATGCCCCATGCCTTGGAGCCCCATTCGGCCTCGACGAAGGGAGCCATGTTGCGTCCGGTGCCGTGCTCGGCTTTCAGCGAGCCGTTGTAGCGGCCTACGACGAGTTCCTCGATGCGGGACATCAGTGTGCGGTACTTGTCGATTTCAGCTTGTGTGTCGAAGCTCTGGGCGATGACGAAGTGATAGTTGCCTTCGAGGGCGTGGCCGTAGATGCAGGCGTCGTCGTAGCCGCACTCCTCAAGGAGATTGGCCAGGTCGACGGTGGCCGCGGGCAGGTCCTCGATATGGAATGCGACGTCCTCGATGAGGGCTGTCGTGCCCAGTGGTCGGGTGCCGCCTACGGCGGGGAATACGCCGGAGCGCATCTGCCACCATTCGGCGAGTTCCTTGGCGTCGGTCGAGAAGTGGGCTGGCTTGAAGAGACGGAATCGGGAAAGAACCTCCATGGCGTTGTCGATGTTGCGCTGCATCTCGTCGGCGCTGTCGGCCTCGGTCTGCAGCAGCAGGGCGGTCAGCCCTTCGCCGGTGGTGTCGTGAACGGAGGCAAGCGATTTCTTGTCCAGAAGCTCGCAGGCCTGTACGGCGCCCGATTTTCGCAGAGCCACCACGGCGCGGCAGGATTCGGCGAGGTCGTCGAAGTAGACCATGGCGGAAGCCGTGTGGGGCTTGGCGGCCTCGGTGTTGACCGTAACCTCGCTCATGAACGCCAAGGTGCCCTCGCTGCCCACCATGCAGTGGGCGATGATGTCGAAGGGGTCGTCGAACATTATGAACGGCAGGATGTTCAGACCTGTCACGTTCTTGATGGAGTACTTGCGGCGTATCAGCTCGTAAAGCTCGCTGTCATTGGCAATCTCGTCCTTGATAAGACGGATTTCCGACAGGAGTGCGCCGTGTGTACGTTCGAATTCCTCGCGGGAATTTGCGTCGGCGGTGTCGAGCACGGTGCCGTCGGCAAGCACGATGCGTATCGAGCGCAGCACGCGGTCGCTGTTGGCGTGGGTGCCGCATTTCATGCCCGAGGCGTTGTTGGCGACGATGCCGCCGACCATGGCGCTCTTCTTGGAGGCGGGGTCGGGGCTGAACACTCGGCCATAGGGCGCGAGTATCTCCGACACGCGCGCTCCGATGATGCCGGGCTGGAGAGCCACCACGTGTGCCTTGTCGTCGAGCAGACGGTATTTCTCCCACGACTTGCCGGCCACCAGCAGGATGGAGTCGGTGATGGCCTGGCCGGAGAGGCTGGTGCCGGCGGCGCGGAATGTCACCGGCAGTCCCAGCTTCGAGGCCGTGCGCAGAACGGTCTGCACCTCATTCTCGTCGGCGGCACGCACCACAACCTTGGGCAGAAGCCGGTAGAAGCCGGCGTCGGTGCCCCAGGCGAGAAGCCGCAGCGGATCGGTGTAGATTCGCTTGCTGTCTATGGCGCGGCTTATTTCGTTGACGAAGTTTCTGTATTCGGGTGTCAGACTGTCCATCTGTGCTTAGTTGTGAGAGATTGTCGAATCGGGTTGAGGATTACTGATAGAGGTGGTACTTGGCCGAGGCGGCGCGGAAGGGTTCCACGTCTTTGTTCCAGTAGTCGATGATGTCGGCCACGCGGTAGTTGCGGCCGAAGCGGCGACGGATTTCGCGGCTGCCGGTCACCTTGTCGAACATCTTCAGGCGGGCGTCGGGGGCGACGTCGAAGGCCTTGTGGTCGGGATACATCTTAGCGAGCTCTTCCATCACGTAGAACTGGGTGAGGCTCAGGTTGGCGGCTTCCTTGTCGGTGACGTAGAACTCTACGCCGCCCATGTTCTGACCCTTGCCGAAGGCATAGAAGGGCTTGATGTGGATGGGACGGAAGCGCACGCCGGGGATGTTGCGGGCGTTGAGACGCTCGGTGAGGTCGGCTGCGTTGACCCATTCGGCGCAGAACAGCTTGAAGGGTTCGGTGTAGCCGACGCCGATGTTCATGTATTCGAGTTCGCCGAGGATGCCGCTCATGGGATAGTAGAGCGATGTCTCGGGAACGGGCATGTGTGGCGAGGGGAGTACCCAGGGCATACCGGTGGCGCGGAAGTCCATGGCGCGGTCGTAGCCCTGCATGGGCACGACGGTGAGGTTGACGTGCAGGTTGTCGCCTATCATGCCTTCGCCGTTGAGGTACTGTGCCAGCTCGCCGGGGGTGAGGCCGTAGAGGTAGGGGATGGAGAACTGGCTCACGAAGGAGAAGCAGCTGTCCTCGACAACGTTACCTTCGATTTTGTCGCCGCCGATGGGGTTGGGACGGTCGAGAACCATGAATTCCTTGCCCTGTTCGGCGCAGGCTTCCATGGCCTTGCCCATGGTGGAGATGAATGTGAACGAGCGGCAGCCGTTGTCCTGGATGTCGTAAACGAGCACGTCGACATCGGCGAGCTGTTCGGGGGTGGGCTTGTTCTTGCCGCCGTAGATGGAGTAGACGGTGACGCCGGTGGCGGGGTCGACGGCGTTGTCGACGTGGTCGCCGGCATAGACGTCGCCGCGCACGCCGTGTTCGGGGGCGAACAGGGCGGTCAGTGTCACACCGGGAGCCTCGTGGAGGATGTCGACGGTCGACTTGAGGTTGTTGTCAACGCCGGTGGGGTTGGTGATGAGGCCGACACGCTTGCCGCGCAGGCCTTCGAAATTATTGTCGCGGAGCACCTCGATGCCGGGCTTGACCTGTGCGCCTGCTACAAGTGCC
>JAIDUY010000358.1 GCA_029059965.1 Muribaculaceae bacterium | reverse complement strand
GTCAGTTGTGTATATGAGACTGGTTGATTACGGCGTCGGTGACGGAGGTTCCGAGGTAGTCTTGGGCGGTCTTCTTCATTTTCTGAAGAATCATGGCAGAGATTTCCTGGGGAGTGTATTCACGGCCGTCGATGTCGATACGGGGCGTATTGTTGTCTCCGCGCACAACCTTGTAAGGCACGCGTTCGATTTCGTTCTTGACCTGGTCGTAGGTCTCGCCCATGAATCGCTTGATGGAGTATATTGTACGTTTTGGGTTGGTGATGGCCTGACGTTTTGCGGCGTCGCCGACAACGCGTTCACCGCCGTCTACGAATGCCACTACCGAAGGTGTGGTGCGTTTGCCCTCATTGTTGGGGATTACTTCGGGGGCGTTACCCTCGAGAACGGCCACGCAGGAATTGGTGGTTCCTAAGTCAATACCGATAATTTTTCCCATAGTTGATGTGTGTTTATATGTTTCTTTTTATGTTGTTTTTTCTCGTTTTGTCATTGTTAAAACAAAAGCTGTGCCAAAAAGGTTTTGCGCCGGCACACATCGTTTTTCTGCCAAAGTGTCAGTCGGCGATGCGCCATTTTTGCCGCTCCGACATGTGCGGCCTCCCGGTCGCGGAACCTGCGAAAGGCCCTTTTGAGGCAGATTTGGCATCACATATGCACTTTTTGTAGCGGATTTGTCATCATTCGGGCATTTCATTGCTTTCGATATCCACATTTTGCTAATTTTGCAAGCGTTTCATCATTCCTTTTGAATTAATTCTAATTCAGATTACACACAGCCAAGAACTAAACCTATGGAAGAAGATACCGAATCAGTGGACATATATTATGAGGAGCCGACAATCCACATCGGCTCTGAAATCAGACGCGTCATGGAAGAGGGGCACTACTCTGCCGCATGGCTTGCCGCCAAGCTTTTCTGCGACCGTACCAATGTCTACAAGATTCTTGCCCGTTCCAGTCTCGACTCCGATACGCTGTACAAAATCTCTTTTTTTCTCCGCTACGATTTTTTTGCACTCTATTCCCGCGAAATTTCAAGGATAAAAACGGAAGAGGACCGTATTATATGATGTGAATGCCCGAACCGGCATCCGCATCACTAAAGTTTCTGATCATGAGCAACACCAAGAAGACCACAAGCCATTCCCGTCCTCCCCGTTCCAAAGCACCCGACGACCTGCCGCACATCGGCAGCTGCATCAAGCAGCATCTCCACGACAAAGGGCTCAGCGGCGCCTGGCTCGCAACCCGGCTGGGCTGCGACCGCACAAATATATATAAGCTGTTCCGCAAGCAGAGCATCGACACTTCGCTGCTGTTGCGAATCTCCCTTATCGTCGACAACGATTTTTTCGTCCTTTTCTCCGAAAGGCTGCGCGAGAGCATAGACAGTTTCACCGCCTCACAGAACCAGCAGCAATGAGCTTCGGCTGCATCCGGACTCGCCGTCCGGATGCCCTTTAATTATTTTTTGCACTTGTCGTGCTTGCCGCTCCATAGGAAATGACTAATTTTGGATTCTGAAACATAACCCCAAACCATCCACTTTTTTCACACCACCCAACTACCATGAAGCCTTACGTTCTTGGCATTGATATCGGCGGAACCAACACAGTGTTCGGCCTTGTTGATACACGCGGCAAAGTTATCGCCAGCTCCTCCATAAAGACAGCCAAACACTCCAAATTCGCCGACTACCTCGACGAACTCTATACAGAAGCCTCTCGCCTGATTGAAATCGCCGACGCTGTCGACAAGGTTCACGGCATCGGCATCGGCGCTCCTAACGCCAACTATTACACCGGCAGCATCGAGGACGGCGTCAACCTGCCTTGGCCCAGCCCCATACCTCTGGCCCAGCTCGTAAGCGAGAAATTCGGCATTCCCACCGCTGTCACCAACGACGCCAACGCCGCCGCTCTCGGCGAGATGACATACGGCGCCGCCCGCGGTATGCGCGACTTCATCATGATTACCCTCGGTACCGGCGTAGGTTCCGGCATCGTAATCAACGGTCAGGTTGTATATGGCCACGACGGCTTCGCCGGCGAGCTCGGCCACGTGATTGTAAAGCGCAACAACGGCCGTCTCTGCGGCTGCGGCCGTACCGGCTGCCTCGAGGCATACTGCTCGGCCACCGGCGTAGCACGCTCCGCACGCGAATTCCTCGAAATCCGCACCGAGCCCTCGCTGCTCCGCAACCTCCCCGTCGACCAGATTACATCCAAAGACGTTTATGACGCCGCCATGCAGGGCGACCAGCTCGCAAAAGACGTCTTCACATACACCGGCACCATTCTTGGCGAAGCCCTCGCCGACATGATGGTGTTCTCGTCGCCTCAGGCATTCATCCTCTTCGGCGGTCTCGCAAAGAGCGGCGAGCTGCTCATGAAGCCCCTGCGCGAAGCCATGGACAAGAATATGATGAACGTATTCAAGGGCAAAGCCAAGGTACTTCTGAGCGAACTCAAGGAGGCCGACGCCGCAGTTCTCGGCGCCAGCGCTCTCGGCTGGGAAGCCAAGCCCAGTCCCGCCCAGGCTGCCGTAGCCGCCGCAGTTACTTCGGCTGCCGAATAAGAAACATATCGCAACTCATCACGACAGACCGTGTCCGCCCGACACGGTCTGTCGCTATTTTCCGGCACATTCCCCGCAATTCCCCGGGTCCATCCATGCTCGCTATGAAGTCCCAAAATTTTGCAGTTTGGCGGGGAATCATTAAATTTGCAGCATGGAACAGAATACTCCCCAACAGTCACCCCGCCGCTCCGGACAGAAGCCCGGACGGACCATGACACCTATCATCATAGGCGCGGTTATTCTCGCCCTCATTGTCGGAGGGCTCGTTTTCTATGCAATCCGCGCATCGCGCGCTGCCAATGCGGCACAACAGGCTAACGAACAGCTGCTCATTGACATGGCTCAGCGTGACCTCGAGCGCGAGTACGGCGAACTGAACGACGAGTTCGCCGCTTTCGAGAACCAGCGCCGTCTCGTTGTCGACGACTCCGTGCGCCGCGAACTCAACGACAAGTACGAGGCCGCACGCATCCAGGTGGAGCGACTCCAGCAGGAACTCAACGACAGCGAGCGCCGCAGCGCTGCCGAAATCTCGCGTCTGCGCGCCGAAATCGAGACTCTCCGCAACCTCCTTCGACACTACGTCGAGGAAATAGACCGTCTGAATCAGGAAAATCAGGCTCTGCGCACCGAGAATCAGCAGATTCGCGAGCAGAACGAGCGCCTGAGCTCACGCGTCAATGAGACAACCCGTCAGAACGAAGTGCTCTCCGAGCGCATGACTCTTGCCGAGCGCCTCAATGTTACCGGCCTCACACTCACGCCTCTCAACAAGAAAGGCAAGAAGGAAAAGAAAGTCAACAAGGCCAAGCAGCTCGTCATCACATTCACCATTCCGCAGAACAATTCCACTCCCGTTGGCGAGAAGACAATCTACGCCCGCATCGTCAGCCCCTCGGGACAGCTTCTCGGCCCCGGCGGCAGTTTCAGCTTCGAAGGCGGCAACGTCGAATGCACAGCACAGAAGACAATCGAATATGCCGGTGAGGAAATCGGCGGCATCACGATATACTACGACGTCAACACGCCGCTCATCGCCGGCGACTACACCGTGGAACTCTTCGCCGACAACTTCCGCCTGATTTCCCGCAACTTCACCCTCCAGTAAACAGGTGGTGATGGAGATGTTTTCGTCGCTCTACGAAGCCGTCAACAGTACGGATATCACTACTGCAGGCGGTGTCTACCGTATGGTACTGAGCATGTTGCTCGGGGCCGTGGTGGGCTACGAACGAAAACGCAAGGGTCAGACTGCCGGCGTGCGCACATTCTCGCTCATCTGCATGGGCGCCACCTTGGCCATGATTCTTTCCATCTACGTGCCTCAGGAATATCTCGGGCTCAAGAACGGCGACCCCGGCCGAATAGCGGCTCAGGTCATTTCGGGCATCGGCTTCCTCGGCGCCGGCGCAATCATACAGATGAAGGGCTCGGTGCGCGGCCTGACAA
>JAIDUY010000357.1 GCA_029059965.1 Muribaculaceae bacterium | reverse complement strand
GCCGCTCCGCGACTAAGGCGACAGCACCACACATCCCAAGAGCATTGCGCATCAACGTGGCCTCCGGCAAGGAGGCCGATTTATCGTAACACGGTACACCGCAGCGCAGCGGAGGTGTGCCGTGACTACGCCGGCACCCGCAACATGGCGTCCGGCAAGGACGCCGACTTACGTTCTCGCCCAATCAAATTACTTTCGCCCGGCCTGTAATCCGGCGTGATTCGCAGTCGACCTGCTCCCCAATTATGCATTATGCATTTTAAATTCTAAATTACAAAAAAAATTTCGGGTGTCTGTAACTTACGGGGGTGACTTGCGTCTATTAATATGTAATGCCATTCAGGCTATGGAATCTACATCCCCTCTTCATTTATCACAGCAATCCCGATGATAGAACTAATCAATGTCAACAAGACATATCCCGGCGTCGTGCCGCTTCACGTACTCAAGGACATAAACCTTGAGATAAAGCGTGGCGAGCTTGTCTCCATCATGGGTGCGTCGGGCTCGGGCAAGTCGACCCTGCTCAACATCCTGGGCATCCTCGACAGCTACGACACCGGCGAGTACCGCCTCGACGGCACCCTCATCCGCGACCTCGGCGAAAACCGCGCCGCCGAGCTCCGCAACCGCATGATAGGCTTCGTATTCCAGTCGTTCAACCTCATCTCCTACAAGAATGCCCTCGAGAACGTGGCCCTGCCGCTGTTCTATCAGGGCATAGGGCGCCGCAAGCGCAACGCCATGGCCATGGAGCAGCTCGAGCGCATGGGCCTTGCCGACCGCGCCCACCATCTGCCCGGCGAGCTCTCCGGCGGCCAGAAGCAGCGCGTGGCCATCGCCCGCGCCCTTGTGACGCACCCGGCCATCATCCTTGCCGACGAGCCCACCGGCGCCCTCGACTCGCACACCTCGCGCGAAGTCATGGAAGTGTTCCGCAAGCTCAACGACGAAGGCATGACCATCGTCATCGTCACCCACGACCCCGGCGTCGGCGAGGCCACAAACCGCATCATCCGCATCGCCGACGGCGAAATAGTGTCCTGACCCCCATGTTCGACCTCATCAGCGAAATACGGCAGACCATGCGCAGCAACCGCCTGCGCACTGTCCTGACGGGCGTCTCGGTGGCCTGGGGCGTGTTCATGCTCATCATCCTGCTCGGCGTGGCCCGCGGCGTCACCAACAGCTTCCACGAGAACATGACCGCCGAATCGTCGAGCCGCATCATGGTGTGGCGCGGATTCACGTCCAAGCCCTGGCACGGCTACCGCGACGGCCGCTTCATCGACTTCCGCGACTCCGACGGCCGCGAAATCGAGGCCGACACCCCCGGCTTCGTGTCGGACGTCATGTCGGTGGCCAGCAACGACACCGCCAGAATCTTCGGCCCGACGGACTACATCGGCGGCGGCATACAGGCCGTCTATCCCGGCTCCTTCGACAACGACAACATCGAGACTGTGGCCGGACGCCTCTTCAACGAGCGCGACATGGCCGAAGGCCGCCGCGTCATGGTGATAGCCGCCCGCAACGCCCGTCTGCTATTCGGTTCCGAGGAAGCCGCCGTCGGCTCGACGGTGCGCTGCATGGACCTGTCGTGGACCATCGTCGGCGTCTACGACCACCGCTGGCGCAGCCAGAGCTACGTGCCCTTCGCCACCTACAAGTCGGTCACCGGCAAGGAGGACGACGTCTACAACCTGCAGGTCAACCTGCGCAACGTCGCCACCGAGGCCGACGGCGAGGCCGCCGAGCAGGCCGTACGCGGCACCCTGGCGCGCGTCCACGACTTCGACCCCACCGACAACAACGCCGTCTGGACGTGGAACACTTTCTCCACCTATCTCAAAAACCGCAAGGTCTCCGAATACCTTACCCTCGCCGTGTGGGTCATCGGCCTGCTGACGCTGCTGACAGGTATCGTCGGCGTGAGCAACATCATGTTCGTGTCAGTGCGCGAGCGTACCCACGAGATAGGCATACGCCGCGCCATCGGCGCCAAGCCGCGCTCCATCCTCACCCAGGTGCTGGCCGAGAGCGTCGCCGTCACCGCCCTGTTCGGCTACATCGGCGTGTTCTGTGCCATGGTCATCCTCCAGGTCATCGACCACTTCGCCGGCGATTCGGAAGGATTCAAGAATCCGACGGTCGACATCTCCATCGCCGTCCAGGTGACAGTGGCGCTGATAGTGGCCGGTGCCCTCGCCGGACTCTTCCCCGCCCTCAAGGCAATCAAAGTCAAACCCGTCGAAGCCCTGCGCGACGAATAGCCCCGCCATCACGATGAGAACAACAATATTCGATCCCGAGAACTGGCGCGAAATCGTCGCAACCCTGTCGCGCAACAAGACACGCACCTTCCTGACGGCCTTCGGCATCTTCTGGGGCACATTCATGCTCGCCCTGCTCTGGGGCGGCGCCGTAGGCTTCCAGGGCATCATGAGCCGCCAGTTCGCCGGAATAGCCACCAACATGGGCGGCGTCAACTCCGACATGCGCAGCATATCCTACCGCGGCTTCAACAAGGGCAGCAGCTGGGGCATGACCGAGCAGGACATCGAGGCCATACGCCGCACGGCGCCATACATCGAGCAAAGCACCACCCTCAACTTCAACCACCTCACGGCAGTCAACGCCGACCACAGCAAGTCGGCCGGCGTGCTCGGCGTCGAGAGCCAGTACAACGGCATCAACAATCCCATAATCTACGAAGGACGCTTCCTCAACGAGAGCGACGTCGCCGGAGTGCGCAAGGTCGCCGTCATAGGCCGCAACCTCGCCAACGAGCTTTTCCCCGGCGAGAGCCCCGTGGGACGCGACGTCAGCCTCGGCGGCATACACTTCACCATCGTGGGAATGGCCGGACAGCTCGGCGAGGCAAGCATAGGCGGCCGCGTCGACGACAGCTTCATCATCCCCGCCACCACCATGCGCCGCGCCTTCAACCAGGGCACCACCGTCCATTTCTTCATCTACACCGCCCCCGCCGGCCACAAGCCCTCCGAGAATCAGGCCGCCATACGCCGTGTCTTATCCTCGGCACATACAATCCATCCCGACGACGAGCGCGCCATCCAGTTCATGGACATCTCCGAGATGTTCGAGATGGTGAGCGCCCTGTTCATGGGCTTCACCCTGCTGGCCATCTTCGTGGGCGGCAGCTCCCTCATCGCCGGCGTCATCGGAGTGGGCAACATCATGTGGATCATCGTCAAGGAGCGCACCGGCGAGTTCGGCATACGCCGCGCCATCGGCGCACGCCCCGCCGACATAACCATGCAGGTGCTCAGCGAGAGCGTCCTGCTGACCCTCGTGGCCGGAACGGCGGGCATATGCTTCGCCTGCCTCGTGCTCGGCATCGCAGACCACATGACAGCCGAGCCGCCATATCCGCCCGCAGGCTTCCAGATAAGCTTCGCCAAGGCAGTCGGCATCCTCGTGTCCTTCATCGTCCTGGGCAGCGCCGCAGGCACACTCCCCGCCGTCAAGGCCATGCGCATCAAGCCCGTCGAGGCCATGCGCTCCAAATAGAAACATAAAGACAAACACATAATCACGGCACCGCAAGCCACAAAAGCAATGAAAAAGTTCTTTCGGACAGCCCTCTGGGTAATCATCGCCCTCATCTTCCTGGGTACTTTCTACTTCCTCTACCGCAACTCGCAGGACCCCGAGGTGCGCTACAGCACCGTCTCGCCCTCGACGCAGACCATCGATCGCTCCACCGTCCTCACAGGCAAAATCGAGCCACGCGACGAAATCGAAATCAAGCCCCAGATTTCCGGCATCATCACCGAAGTCACCGTCGAGCCCGGACAGCATGTGGCCGCCGGCGACGTCATCG
>JAIDUY010000356.1 GCA_029059965.1 Muribaculaceae bacterium | reverse complement strand
CTTTCCGTCTCATTTAGTTTTAATTCTGTGAGAGGATTTGGCTGTGTGGAGAGGATATGCTAATTTTGCACCGAAATAACAACAGTGGACAGATTTGGCTGCTTGCAACCACTCGAAAAAATGCTAAAATTGCCGTACCGCAGCGCCTGCACGCAGGCCGTGGCGGTGCGACCGACAACGGGGCCCCGCCCCACCTGCGTTTTTTCGTGGCCGACGCCAGTCGCTGCCGCGATTTTTCTTTTCAGTAAGACAATGAACTACTTATTCACATCCGAATCCGTTTCCGAAGGCCATCCCGACAAAGTGGCCGACCAGATTTCCGACGCCATCCTCGATGAATTCCTTGCCCGCGACCCGCAGTCGAAAGTGGCATGCGAGACCCTCGTCACCACCGGCCAGGTAATCGTTGCCGGCGAGGTGCGCAGCGAGAGCTACATCGACATCCCCGAAACCGCCCGCCGCGTCATCCGCGAGATTGGCTACGACCGCAGCGAGCTGCGCTTCGACGCCGACTCGTGCGGCATCCTCTCGGCCATTCACGAGCAGAGCGCCGACATCAACCGCGGTGTCGACCGCGAGGACGCCCGCAGCCAGGGCGCGGGCGACCAGGGAATGATGTTCGGCTACGCCACCGACGAGACACCCCTGTTCATCCCCCTGAGCCTCGCCCTGAGCCACGCCCTGCTGATGACTCTTGCCGAAATACGCCGCGAGGGCGTCGACATGACCTACCTCCGCCCCGACGCAAAGAGTCAGGTGACTGTCGAGTACGACGAGCAGCGCCGCCCCGTGCGCATCCACACCATCGTGGTGTCCACACAGCACGACGAGTTCATCGACGCCGACGCCCGCGGCATCAGTCAGGAAGAGGCCGACCGCCTCATGCTCGAAACCATCCGCCGCGACGTCCGCGACATCGTCATTCCCCGCACGCGCAAGAACCTGCCCGCCGGGCTCGACGCGCTCTTCGACGACGGATTCATCCTCCACGTCAACCCCACCGGCAAGTTTGTCATCGGCGGACCCCACGGCGACACCGGTCTGACAGGCCGCAAGATAATCGTCGACACCTACGGCGGCCACGGTGCCCACGGCGGCGGCGCATTCAGCGGCAAGGACCCCAGCAAGGTCGACCGCTCCGCAGCTTATGCCGCCCGCCACATCGCCAAGAACATGGTCGCCGCCGGCATAGCCTCGCGCGTCCTCGTCCAGGTGGCCTACGCCATCGGCGTGGCCGAGCCCGTGAGCCTGCACATCGACACCTTCGGCACCGCCCGCGTGCCCCTGCCCGCCGCCGCCATCGCCGCGCGCGGCACGCCCCTGGTCGGCATGGCCCCCTCCGGCGTCGGGGG
>JAIDUY010000355.1 GCA_029059965.1 Muribaculaceae bacterium | reverse complement strand
GCTCAAGGCTGCTCAAACAGCCGTGGGCCACCGAAATGCCCTTCACCGGCATAGGCGTCCAGCCCGTCAACGGCAGCATGACCCTGCATATAAAGTGCGGCGAGCCCTTCGACCGCGTGCGCCTGCTGTGGCGCGGCGACGAACCGACAGTCACGGCAGTCTATGGCTCCAACGTTGCCGATGCCGTGGGATTCCGCCGCGAGACGCCGTCGGAAGTCCTTCTCGACGAGCCCTACGACAACATCCACCTGCGCTTCAACGCCCCGCAGGGCACCACCCTCGCGGGCATGGTCCTCACCAAGGCCGACGCCGGCACCTACGTCCACTCCATAGGCAACAACGGCGCCACCTACTCCACCTATAATGAAATAAGCCGTTTCGGCAGCCAGCTCGCGCAGCTCGACCCCGACCTTGTCATCATAGCCCTCGGCACCAATGAAGCCTTCGGCACATTCACCGACGAATCGCTGCAGACCGACATCGACCTGCTCGTCAGCACCATACGCACATACAACCCCCGCGCCGAGCTGATGCTCGTCACCCCCACCGAATGCTACCGCAAGACCTACCGCCGACGCCGCGGACGCCGCCGCGCCACCGGCATGACGGTGAATACCAAGGTCGTGAAAGCCCGCGACGCCGTCGCCTCCTATGCCCGCGACAATGGCATAGCCCTCTACGACACCTACGAAGTCGTAGGCGGAACAGGCTCGGCCGCCCGCATGAAAGGCGCCTCGGTGCTCGGGCGCGACGGCGTGCACTTCACCTCCGACGGCTACCGCCTGCAGGGGACACTGCTGACCGACGCCCTCCTCGAAGCACTTACGACCACCGACATACCTGAGGCTCAGGCAGCTGCGGACGAATAGCGGCAGCATAGGCCGTCCGGCAGCGGCCAAGGGCGGCAAGGGGCAAAATAGTTTTGCCGGAAAGCGGGATTTTTGCTAACTTTGCGGCGTGAAAACGCCCGCCGCCACAGGCCGGGCCGACATATGCGAAAAAATCACAATCATATACTCCAATATACAATGAGAAAGAATATTGTAGCAGTCAACTGGAAGATTAACACCACTGTTCCCGAAGGTGTAGCCCTGGCCAAGGAAGTAAGCGAAGCCGTCAAGGCCGCCAACGCCAAGTGCGATGTCGTAATCTGTGTACCCTTCACCCACCTCGTGCCCGTAGCCGAAGCCATCGACAAGAACGTGCTCGGACTCGGTGCCGAAAACTGTGCAGACCACACCAGCGGCGCCTACACAGGCGAAGTTTCCGCACCCATGGTAGCCTCGACCGGCGCCAACTACGTCATCCTCGGCCACAGCGAACGCCGCCAGTACTACGGCGAGACCTCCGAGACCCTGCGCGAGAAAGTAGCCCTCGCCCTGGCCAACAATCTCCGTCCCATCTTCTGCATCGGCGAAGTGCTTGCCGAACGTGAGAACGGCACCTTCAACGAAGTAGTACGCAGCCAGGTGGAAGAAGGCCTCTTCAACCTCAGCGCCGAGGACTTCGGCAAAATCGTCCTCGCCTACGAACCCGTATGGGCCATCGGCACCGGCAAGACCGCCACTGCCGAACAGGCAGAAGACATGCACGCCTTCATCCGCAGCGTCGTAGCCGGCAAGTACGGTCAGGAAGTGGCCGACAACACCACCATCCTCTACGGCGGCAGCTGCAAGCCCTCCAACGCAGCCGAGCTCTTCGCCAAGCCCGACGTCGACGGCGGCCTCATCGGCGGTGCATCGCTCAAGTGCGCCGACTTCATGGGTATCGTCAACGCATTCTAAGAAAACGCAACGAACAAAGGAACGGCAGGTGGCCTGCAAGCGCCTCCTGCCGTTTCATTCATAGAAACATCCAACAGTCATGAACACCATCCGTATCATAGCCGCCTTTGCGGTGCTTGCCTCGGCAGGAGCCGCAGCACAGGAGCCTGCCGACAGCTATGCGTCGCCGGTTGCGGCTCAGGACAGCACAGTGTGCATCGTGGACAGCATCAACGCCTCGGAATGGATTCGCGTCAGTCAGCCCGAAGCCCTGACAGCGCTGCTGACACGGCGCCTGACGGCGGCGACAGCCGAGAGCAGCGAGAGCGGCTCCACGCACGCCGCAGCCGTGGCCACGCGCAGCGGCTACCGCGTGCAGGTGTTCGACGACAACAATCCGCGCACAGCACGCGAACAGGCACAGCAGCGTCAGGCACAGGTGGCCGCCGCCTTTCCGCAGTGGCGCACCTATATTACCTTCAACTCCCCCTACTGGCAGGTGAAGGTCGGCGACTTCCGCCGCCGCGGCGAAGCCGAGGCTGCCCTTGCTGAAATCCGCGAGGCATTTCCGTCGGTTGCGGCCTACGCTCGCGTCGTGCCCGAGAAAATCAATATAACAGAACAGTAAACATGGAGCAGAACGCCGAAAACGAAAGGCTTGAGCGCATCGCCGCCCACATCGAAGCCATCATACGCGAACTTGGCGAGGACCCGTCGCGCGAGGGTCTGCTCAAGACACCCCGCCGCGCCGCCAAGGCCTTGCTCTACGCAACCTCGGGCTACGACCGAAAGCCAGACGAGGTGCTCACGCAGGCTCTGTTCGAAGCGGAAGGCAGCGGCATGATTATCGTGCGCGACATCGAATTCTACTCGATGTGCGAGCACCATATCCTGCCCTTCTTCGGCAAAGTGAGCATAGGCTATATGCCCGGCGACAAGATAGTAGGCCTCAGCAAGATAGCGCGTATGGTCGATGTATTCGCCCACCGTCTGCAGGTTCAGGAGCGCTTCACCGGCCAGCTTGCCACGACGCTGTGCGAGGCTCTCGGAGCGCGCGGAGTCATCGTCCGCTGCGAGGGCGAGCACCTGTGCATGAAGATGCGCGGCGTCGAAAAGCAACATTCCGCCACCGTGACGATGGCATACAACGGCATCTACGAAACCGACGCCACACTCCGCAGCGAGTTCCTCGACATGCTTGCCACAAAGGCATAGCGGTGCGTCAGTTCAGAAACAACAGTCCGCATCCGTGGCCGATACGCCGCGGATGCGGACTGTCTTCATAAAAATCGTTAATGAGTTAAACCATACCGCGGCGACTGTGTCATATAGACAGTAAAACGAAATAACAAACAACAAAACGAACGAAATATGACCAAGAAACTTCTCTTCGCCGCCGTGCTCGCCGCCGGCTCCATCGCAGCCTTCGCTCAGAACGACAACAACGCCAACGCCCGCTGCGGCGCCGCACCCTGCGACCGCCCCGCAGTCTGCAACGGACAGGAATGCCTGCCCGCCAACTGCCAGGCTCAGGAATGCTTCAGCCCCTTCGCCGGCATGGAGCTCACCGCCGAACAGCAGACCGCACTGCGCACCCTGCGCGACGAAACCCGCGCCAACCGCGAGAACCGCTGCGAAGCACGCGAGGCCCGCGCCGGACAGCGCAACCAAGCCAAACGCGCCTATCTGGACCGCGTGAAAGCCATCCTCACCCCCGAGCAGTACGTGACATTCCTGGAGAACAGCTTCATCAACGGCGCTCGCCATCAGGGTCGCCGCCATCAGGGCCACGGTCCCGCCCAGCGTGCCGGACGCCGCGGCCAGGCCACTCCCCGCAATACACAGCAGATGGCTGTTCCCGCAGTCGAAACCCGCGAAGTCCCCGCAGCCACTCAGGCAAACTGACGGCACTGCCCCACTCCATCCGATGCCCGCACGCCCCCACGGCGATGCGGACATTGCTTTTTTATCCGAACTTAGCGCCCGCTGCCACTTTATTAATAATGTAAGAGCCGGTTCCCCAATATTTGTTAATGCTGGGGTCGCATATCTCTGAGTGATTTTTGTCTTGTGATGAAGG
>JAIDUY010000354.1 GCA_029059965.1 Muribaculaceae bacterium | reverse complement strand
CAAGCATTTTCCCGACCCTCCAAATTTTTCAGCAAGAAAATGTGTTTTAGAACATAGTTTTAACATCCGTTCACACTTGGGATTTTAAGAACTGCTGATTATAAGACACTTGCGAAAACGAGCTCTTAAAGCACCTTCAGCCGTTTTTTTTGCATATCGCACACCGCCCGACGCCGGGCGCCCCACAAACGAGGCCCATTTTACAAAGAGGCGGGAGACGGGAACGTAAGTCGGCGTCCTTACCGGACGCCACGTGGCAAGGGGATGCGTCGTCACGGCACACCTCCGCTGCGCTGCGGTGTACCGTGTTACTATAAGTCGGCGTCCTGCCGGACGCTTTTCGGGCAATATGATTCGAAAATAATCATAAATAAAAACAGGCTCTTAAAGCACCTTCAGCCGTATTTTTTGCACATCGGCCACCGCCCGACGCAGGGCGCCCCACAAACGAGG
Organism: Muribaculaceae bacterium; assembly: GCA_029059965.1. Taxonomy (GTDB): domain Bacteria; phylum Bacteroidota; class Bacteroidia; order Bacteroidales; family Muribaculaceae; genus CAG-873. The sequence continues at coordinate 5,114 of JAIDUY010000354.1, read as the reverse complement.
CCCACTTTTACAAAGAGGCGGGAGTCGGGAACGTAAGTCGGCGTCCTTACCGGACGCCACGTGGCAAGGGGATGCGTCGTCACGGCACACCTCCGCTGCGCTGCGGTGTACCGTGTTACTATAAGTCGGCGTCCTGCCGGACGCTTTTCGGGCAATATGATTCGAAAATAATCAAAAATATCTTCTCCGATTCTCATGCACCGTCATTTCGGCTTGAGGGCTTTTGCAAACTTTCGCGGGTCGGGGGCGTTTATAATTAAGGATTCATTTTGTGCTATTATAAATAATGTATATTTTTGCGATATGAAAGTTCTTGTAGTAAACGGCAGCCCTCATCTGCACGGCTGTACCGACCGCGCCCTTACCGAGGTCGAGGAAACGCTTAGCAGATGTGGCATCGATACCGAGCGCATCAACATAGGCAATAAGGATATCCGCGGCTGCATAGCCTGCAATTTCTGCCGCAGCCACGGCAAATGCGTGTTCAACGACATCGTGAACCAGGTGTCACCGCGCCTGGCCGAGGCCGACGGTATTGTCGTGGGCTCGCCGACTTACTATTCCTGCGCCTCGGGGCAGGTCCGCTCCTTCCTCGACCGTCTGTTCTACAGTACCTCCGGGAGCATAGACAAGACGATGAAGGTGGGTGCGGCCGTGGTGTCGTCGCGGCGCGCAGGTTCGACAAGCGTGTTCGACGAAATCAACAAGTACTTCACCATAAGCTCAATGCCCATCGTGAGCAGCACCTACTGGAACGAGGTGCACGGCTTCGAGGCCGCCGATGTGGAGAAGGATGCCGAAGGCCTCCAGACAATGCGCAACCTCGGCCGCAACATGGCGTTCCTCGTCAAGGCCATCGCCGCCGCCAAGAGCAAGGAGGGACTTCCGAGCCAGGAACGCGGGGCTTTCACGAGCTTCCCCGACGGAAAATAAGAAACATATTTCTAACATATAATCTATGAAGAGCAACATCATCAGCGCCGCACTTGTAGCGGTTTCGATAGTAGTGCTGGGCTTCGCACTGAAGGCCGGCATAGACAACTTTGTGAACCGCGACCGCAAGGTCACCGTACGCGGCTTGTGCGAGAAGGAAGTAGCGGCCAACAAGGTGACATGGCCCATCGTAACCAAGGAAGTCGGCAACGACCTCGGCAGCATCTACACCAAAATCCAGAATACCAACGCCGCCATCGTGAACTTCCTCAAGGAGAACGGCATAAGCGAAGCTGAAATCAGCGTTAACGCTCCGGCAGTGTACGACATGGCCGCCGAGCGCTACGGCAACAATCAGAACCCCAACCGCTACCAGGTGACCAATGTGGTGGTGGTGACCTCGGGCAATGTCGACGTTGTGCGCGGACTTATCGAGCGTCAGACCGAGCTCATGCGTCAGGGCATAGCCGTCGTCGCGGGCGACTACAACTACACCACTTCCTACGAGTACACCGACCTCAACAGCATCAAGCCCGAGATGATAGCCGAGGCGACTGCAGCGGCACGCGAGGCCGCCGACAAGTTCGCCGAGGACTCCGGCAGCGAGCTTGGACGTATCCTGACAGCCTCGCAGGGTCAGTTCAGCATCGAAAACCGCGACCAGTACACGCCCAACATCAAGACCGTCAGGGTGGTGACATCCATCACATACAGCCTTGAGAACTGACGCGCATGACCGCTGAAGAGCTCCTTGGCGCCCTTACGGCAAGGCTGCCCTACACCCCCAACGAACAGCAACGCGCTGTGGCAGAAGCCATGGCGCGTTTCGTCACGGCCGACATAAGCGACGGCCGCGAGACGGCGTTCATCCTCAACGGCTATGCCGGCACGGGCAAGACGACGCTGACCGGCGCTCTTGTGGGCGCATTGGAGGCCGGCGGCACCAAGGTTGTGCTGCTTGCGCCGACAGGCCGCGCCGCCAAGGTGTTCAGCACCAATTCGGGCGGGCACCAGGCCTTCACCATCCACCGGCGCATCTACCGCCACATGCCCGGCGGCGTACCCGGCTCGGGCTTCGGCGGCGCCGCCCCGGCGGTGAACCGCGAGCGCGACGCCGTGTTCATCGTCGACGAGGCTTCGATGATCGGCGGCCCGGACGAATACGGCAACAGCCTGCTGCACGACCTGCTGCAGTACGTCTACGCCGGCGAGCGCTGCCGGCTGGTCCTGCTTGGCGACACGGCGCAGCTTCCGCCCGTGGGAGCCGAACGGTCGCCGGCCATGAACGCCAAGGTGCTGCGCAGCCTCGGCCTCAAGGTGAGCGCGGCGACACTGACGGCCACCGCCCGCCAGGCTGCCGATTCGGGTATACTGTTCAACGCCACGCGCCTGCGCCGAGTCATGGCCCGGTGCCTCAAGGCCCAGAGCGAAGGCGACGAGGCCTCTATGCCCGTCCCGCGGCTGCGACCTTTCACCGACGTGGCCGTCGTCCAGCCCGAAGACCTGCCCGAGCTGCTCGAGAAAGCCTATTCCGAAAATCTCGGCGACGCGATTGTAATCACCCGCTCCAACCGACGCGCTACGGAATTCAACCGCGCCATACGCGGCAGCATACTCTACCGCGAGGAGGAAATCACCCGCGACGACCTGCTGATAGTGTCGCGCAACCACTACTTCGGCGGCAGCAAGCCCTCGGGAGTCGACTTCATCGCCAACGGCGACATCGTGAGCATCGACAGAGTGTACGGCACGGAGACGCGCTACGACATGCGCTTCGCCGACGTGTCGCTCAATCTGGCCGACGGCAAGACGATAGACATCAAAATCATGCTCGACCTGCTGAGCTCGGAGGAAGCCGGCCTCAGCCACGAAAGATGGACCACCCTCTACAACGGCATCCTGAACGACAACGAGCGCTTCGGCGACATGCCTCCGTCGGAACGGCTGGGCAAGCTTGGACGCGACCCATACTGGAATGCCCTCCAGGTGAAGTACGCCTACGCCGTGACCTGCCACAAGGCACAGGGCGGCCAGTGGCGGCACGTGTTCGTCGACCTCTCCTACATTCCCCCCGAGGCACTCGGCCCGGCGCTCTACCGCTGGCTCTACACCGCCGTGACACGCGCACGCAGCAGCCTGTACCTGCTGTCGCCGCCCGAGGCAATGATAGACACCGCCGACCGTGGCGGATGAAAGAGTCCCGAAAGTACCCAAAAGTCGCATAAGCGGGGCATTTCCGGCACAATATTTGGCAATACCGTCCAAAAGTGTTAATTTAGCACTCCTAAACAGTCAAAGGCAAATGGATAGAAAAGAACACCGATACTGCGTGATAATGTGCGGCGGCATAGGCAGCCGCTTCTGGCCCTACAGCCGCACCCGTCTTCCCAAGCAGTTCATCGACTTCCTCGGCACGGGGAGGACGCTGCTTCAGATGAGTTTCGACCGTATCAGCGGAATAGTACCCATAAAGAACATACTTGTCATCACCAACGAGCGCTACGCCGACCTTGTGCGCGAGCAGCTTCCCGAGCTTGCCGACGACCAGGTGCTCTGCGAGCCGGCACGCCGCAACACGGCGCCGTGCATAGCCTGGGCCACATGGCACATCGCCGCGCGCGATCCCGAGGCCTCGATGATAGTGGCACCGGCCGACCACATGATAACCCGCGAGGAGCGCTTCGTGGACAGCGTCCTGACGGGCCTTGACTTTGTCGAGAGCCGCGACGTGCTCCTGACCCTCGGCATCGAGCCCTCCCGCCCCGAGACCGGCTACGGCTACATCCAGGTTGGCGACCCCGTCGAAGGCGAGATATCGAAGGTAAAGACCTTTACCGAAAAACCCGACATCGAGCTGGCCAAGGTGTTCCTCGCCAGCGGCGAGTTCTTCTGGAATTCGGGCATCTTCCTGTGGAAGGCGTCGACCATCCGCGAGGCCCTGCGCAACTGGACACCCGATATCGCCGCCGTATTCGACAGCACCGACGCAGCGACCTATCTGTCGGTGGAGAGCGAGCGCCGCTTCATCTCCGAGGCTTTCCCGGCATGCATGAACATATCCATCGACTATGCTGTGATGGAACGCGCACAGAACGTCTACGTCGAGACCGTCACCTTCGGCTGGAGCGACGTCGGCACATGGAGCGCCCTCTACGACCTCTCGCCCAAAAACAGCGACGCCAACGTGACGCAGAACTGCAACGTGCTGGCCTACAACTGCCACGGCAATATCTTTGCGGTGCGTGGCGAGAAGCTGATAGTCGCCGACGGTCTGGAGGACTACATCATCGCCGACGCCGACGGCGTGCTGCTGATCTGCCCCAAGAGCCGCGAGCAGAAAATCAAGCAGATGGTGACCGACGCACGTCTGAAATTCGGCGACAAATACGAGTGATGATTTCGGTACGGTTTTTGCAGCATATCCAACATCTGCAGCCGTATGCAGTTATAACATAAACAAAAGCGGCGCGGCGGCACAGGGAATCAAGACCCCACAGCACCGCCTCCGGGCCGGCAAAAAAACAATATAACGATGTCTATCGATAATGTGATATCCCAGGCGGTGTCGAAGGCACTTGCCGAACTGTACAGCATCAACGCCGACGCATCGGGCATTGTGCCCAAGGAAACTCCCAAGGAGTTCCGCGGCAATCTTACCGTTGTGGTATTCCCGTGGGTCAAGCTCGCCCGCAAGAGCCCCGAGGCGCTTGCCGACGAAATCGGCAAATGGCTCGTCCTCAACGAGCCCGCCGTGTCGGAGTACAACGTGGTCAAGGGCTTCCTCAACCTCGTCATCACCCCGACGTGGTGGAACAGCGTGCTCGGCGCCATCGAGGCCGACCCCGACTACGGCATCCGCAAGGCCACCGACGAAAGCCCGCTGGTAATGGTGGAATACTCGAGCCCCAACACCAACAAGCCCCTGCACCTGGGCCACCTGCGCAACATCCTGCTTGGCAGCAGTCTGGCCAACATCATGGCCGCCAACGGCAACCGCGTGGTCAAGACCAACATCGTGAACGACCGCGGCATCCACATCTGCAAGTCGATGCTGGCATGGCAGAAGTGGTTCGACGGCAAGACACCCGCCGATGCGGGCGTCAAGGGCGACCACCTCGTGGGCGACTGCTACGTTGCGTTCATCTCGCCCCCTGTCTCTTGTCCCCATCTCCGCGCCCACG
>JAIDUY010000353.1 GCA_029059965.1 Muribaculaceae bacterium | reverse complement strand
ATCTAACATTAAGTACTATGTGTAAGAAAGCAAGGGCTGTCCGTGAGGATAGCTCTTGTTTGCTTTCAATTATTTCGGTAACTTTGCAGACCCCTATCCGTTATATTGTCTGAGGTCGACGCAACTCCGCTCCGCCCTGACATAAAACACCGAAACATGATAATCAATACAGCCCGCTTCGTCATCAGTAGCCCCGACGTGGCCAAGTGCCCCGCCGAAGCCCGACACGAATACGCCTTCATCGGCCGCTCAAACGTCGGTAAGAGCTCGCTCATCAATATGCTCACCCGCACCAAAGGCCTTGCCATGACTTCGGCAACGCCGGGCAAGACCATGCTCATCAACCACTATCTGGTCAACGACAGCTGGTACATTGTCGACCTGCCCGGCTACGGCTATGCCGCACGCAGCAAGGCCGACCGTGTCCGCCTCGAAAAGATTATCCGCGGCTACATCCTCGGCCGCGAGCAGATGACCAACCTCTTCGTACTTGTCGACAGCCGCCACAAGCCCCAGAAGATAGACCTCGACTTCATGGAATGGCTCGGCGAGAACGGTGTGCCCTTCAGCATTGTCTTCACCAAGCTCGACAAGCTCAGCCCGAATGCAGGCACGCATCAGACTGCCGCCTACCTCGAAACTCTGCTGGAAACCTGGGAGGAACTGCCGCCCGTATTCCGTACATCCAGCAACGACGGACGCGGACGCGACGCCATCCTGAACTACATCGAGGAGATGAACCGCCTCCCGCTGGCCGAACAATAGAAAAATCTGCGGTGTTCTAAACACAAATGATTCAACAAAAAATCTCAAAACACCGCATTATGGAACACAAGAGCACTCACTCCGAACCCACGCGCGCCGAAATCGACCGCGCCGAGCAGAATCATCCCGGCGTGGCCGTCGACCGCGCCGACGACGGCAAGGCTACTCCACGCCTGGTCCGCGAACGCACTAAGACCCTGAACAACAATCCACGCAACAACGATTGACAATTACGGACACTCGACCCGAAGTCGCTCGCCTGTCTCGTCGGCGAGATCATCGGGTGATATTCCAGCACACAAAAAGAGAGCCGCCTTCTTCAGCGAAAGCGGCTCTCTTTTTGTGTGGAGGGGGGGGAAGTCTTACTTGACAATCTTGAGGGTCTGCGAGCCTTCTGCGCCTGCGGCTACTACGATGTAGACACCTGCGTTGAGGTCGAGAGCGTAAGCGCTGCCTGCTGCGATGGAGGTGCGGGCAACCATGACGCCGGCTGCGTCGTAAACGGCTACTTCAACGTCAGAAGCTGCCACGATGCTGCCTGCTTCGAAGCTTACGAGGCTTGCTGCGGGAGCGAGAATGTTGTCTACGCCTGCGCCGGGATTGACGGAGCCTTCATAGTTCACGACTGCTACACCATAGCCGCTCACGCCGGGAGCAACCATCTCGACGGTCGGGTTGGCCTGACCGAGGAGGATGCGCTTGATGCCGGAGTGGTGCAGGGGGTTGTTGGCGTCGTACTTCTCAGCCCAGTAGTAGCGGCCCTTGGCTTCGGTGACTTCGTCCTGATCTTCGGTCAGGGCTGCTTCCTCGGCGTCGGCGGGAGCGCGGTAGCACCAGTACATGTACTTCTTTTCAGCGTCGAATGCGAGCTGCGAGATACCTACATGCTCGTTTGCACCTGCGCCTTCGTACTTGACGGGGCTACCGTCGATGAGCACGGGGTTGAGTTCGCTGAACTTGGAGGGGTTGGGGTTGGCTTCGATGTCGGCGAGGTTGACGCGGTAGAGACCTGCGCGAACGTCGGCGTCCTTCATGTTCTCGATGTAGAGATAGAGGTGGCCTTTGGCTTCGTCGATATTGAA